>NZ_VMLH01000054.1:0-45650 GCF_013276595.1 Streptococcus sp. 10824 | reverse complement strand
CTTTGATTTTCATTGAGTGTAAATAAAAAACAGAACTAGCATGAACTAGTCCTGTATACTTTTACCCAATCACACTTCCATTTGGTACAGCTGGATCAACTGTAAGAAGGGTTAATTGTCCATCATGTTCAGCTGAGAGAATCATCCCTTGACTGACATATTTTTTCATCATCTTACGTGGTTTGAGGTTAGCAACGATTTGAACTTTCTTGCCGACCAATTCTTGTTCGTTTGGATAGTATTTTGCAATCCCTGAGAGGATTTGACGATTTTCTCCATCACCAGCATCCAAGCGGAATTGAAGCAACTTATCTGAACCTTCCACTTTAGATACTTCTTTGACTTCTGCGACACGGATTTCGACCTTGTCAAAGTCTTCAAACTTGATTTCATCCTTGTTTAGTTTGAGTTCGACTTCGTCTGGATTCCATTCTTTTTCAACAGCTGGTTTGTTGCCTTCCATTTGTTCCTTGATATAGGCGATTTCTTCTTCCATATCGAGACGTGGGAAAATTGGAGTTCCTTTAGCAACTACCGTTACACCTGCAGGGAAATCAGCCAATTTCAAGTTTTCAAGGCTCGCTACTTCTTCCAAACCAAGTTGATTCAAGACTGCACGACTGGTTTCCATCATAAATGGCTCAATCAAGTGTGCTACGACACGAAGGCTGGCTGCCAAGTGACTCATGACACTTGCTAATTGGTCACGAAGTCCTTCATCCTTAGCCAAGACCCATGGAGCTGTCTCGTCGATGTATTTATTAGTACGAGAGATAAGAGTCCAGACTGCTTCAAGGGCACGTGGGTAGTCAACTGCTTCCATGTGTGTATGGTAGTCAGCAATTGATTGTTCTGCAACCTCAGCAAGAGCGTTGTCAAACTCTGTTACACCCTCTACATAGGCTGGAATTTGTCCATCAAAATACTTGTTAATCATGGAAACCGTACGGTTGAGGAGGTTGCCAAGGTCATTAGCCAATTCATAGTTGATACGGCCGACATAGTCTTCAGGAGTAAAGGTTCCGTCTGAACCAACTGGAAGGTTACGCATGAGGTAGTAACGAAGTGGATCTAGTCCATAACGCTCTACCAACATTTCAGGGTAAACGACATTCCCTTTTGACTTAGACATTTTTCCGTCTTTCATGACAAACCAACCATGGGCAATCAAACGATCAGGTAATTTAACATCCAACATCATAAGAAGGATTGGCCAGTAGATAGAGTGGAAGCGAAGGATGTCTTTTCCTACCATATGGAAGACTGTTCCATTCCAGAACTTGTCAAAGTTACCATGTTCGTCTTGACCGTAGCCAAGAGCTGTCGCATAGTTAAGAAGGGCATCAATCCAAACGTAGACAACGTGTTTTGGATTTGATGGGACAGGCACTCCCCATGTAAAGGTTGTACGAGATACCGCCAAATCTTCCAAACCTGGCTCGATGAAGTTGCGTAGCATTTCATTAAGGCGACCATCTGGAGTGATAAATTCAGGATGAGCTTTGAAAAATTCGACCAAACAATCTTGGTATTTGCTAAGGCGAAGGAAGTATGATTCTTCGGATACCCATTCAACCTCGTGACCTGATGGAGCAATACCACCAGTCACATTTCCAGCTTCATCACGGAAAACTTCTGCCAGTTGGCTTTCTGTAAAGAATTCTTCGTCTGATACTGAATACCAACCAGAGTATTCACCCAAGTAGATATCATCTTGAGCAAGTAAGCGTTCAAAGACCTGTGCGACAACTTTTTCATGGTAGTCATCAGTTGTACGGATAAATTTATCGTATGAGATATCTAGTAATTTCCAGAGTTCTTTGACTCCAACTGCCATCCCATCAACATAGGCTTGTGGTGTAATGCCAGCTTCTTCAGCTTTCTGCTGGATCTTCTGACCATGTTCATCAAGACCTGTCAAATAAAAGACATCGTAGCCCATCAGGCGTTTGTAACGTGCTAGGACATCACAAGCAATGGTTGTGTAGGCAGAACCGATATGCAGTTTTCCAGATGGATAGTAAATCGGCGTTGTAATATAAAAATTCTTTTCAGACATAATTTTTCCTTTCCAGGCAAATGAAACCTGTTTTTCTAACACTTCATTATATCACATTTTTAAGGATTTTCGATAGGGAAATCCATACAAAAACAAGATAGACGAGTGTCCATCTTGTTGATCTTATTCATAACGAAGGGCTTCAATTGGATCAAGTTTCGATGCCTTGTTGGCTGGCAAGACCCCAAAAATCATACCCACACTAGCCGAAACTGCAAGACTAAATAGGGCAACTGGGATTGATACTCCAACTTCTATACCTTCTATTAAACCTTGCAGTAACAAACCTGCTAAGGCAGTTAAACCACTTGCAATTGTCAAGCCAATTAAGCCACCTAACAAGGTCAAAATCATGGATTCAATCAAAAACTGAATTAAAATATTGGCACGTGTTGCGCCCAAAGCCTTACGAAGACCAATCTCACGAGTGCGCTCTGTCACCGAAACCAGCATGATGTTCATGACACCAGTTCCTCCAACAAAGAGAGAAATCCCTGCGATGGAACTAATAATCGTCGTCATAAAACTAAACGATTGTTGAATTTCTGCAAATACAACGGACTCATCTGCCACCTGGTATTCTCCCTGTTGTAAGCCTGCAAGCTCTGTCATTTTTCGTGCCAGTTCTGGACCCAGAGTTGGGGTTAAACTGGTATCATTCACTCGAAAAACAATACTAGCTATTTCATCTACATTAAAATTCGCAGCAAGGGAGATATTGGTAGTAATAGGCAAGCCACCAAACCCATATATTTTTGACCTTTTAGCCTCCGGACTAGTATAAACCCCAATGACCCGGTAACTAAATCCATTGACTTCTACAACCTTGTTAATAGCCTCTTGAGGAGATTCAAATAAACTAATGGACAATTCCTCATCTAGCAAAATGACACTTGCAAACTCTTTGAAATCTTGCTCTCTCAGACTACGACCTGCAATAATTTCATTCTTAACAGCGTCCATGTAAGTTCTGTTTCCACCTGTCAAATTAGCATTCTCAACCTTTTTATCTTGATAGGTCAAGATGGCATTCGTTGAATTGGTTACATAGTAACTATCCACTCCCTTGAGTTTGGCTGCCTCTTGGATCCAGGATTCTTGCGGTTTTGGCGGTTCAACAGGAATTTCCTCTTCCTTTCCAGAAACCGTAAAAGCTGATTGTTTCTGAGTAAAAGACCCATCTTTACTTTTTTTAGGAGAGAAGAAGACGCTAATATTTTTCTGAGATTTGGTCATATCTTTATTAACTTGACGAGATAGGGAATCTCCCAAAGCCATAATCACAACAACTGATGAAACACCGATAATAATCCCAATCATGGTAAGCAAAGAACGCATCTTGTGAGCCATGATAGATGAAAAGGCAAATTTCAGATTCTGCATCTTAGTTTTCCTCCTTTCCTAACTGAGCACTGTCAGATGAAATGACTCCATCCCGAATGATAATCTGACGTTTAGCATAGGCAGCAATCTCAGGCTCATGCGTTACCATGATAATGGTTTTTCCTTCTTTGTTCAAGTCAACCAATAGTTGCATAATTTGATTCCCTGTTTTGGTATCCAAGGCTCCTGTCGGTTCGTCCGCTAGGATAATAGAAGGATTGTTTACCAAGGCACGAGCAATAGCCACACGTTGCTTTTGACCACCAGATAATTCCGAAGGCAAATGGTGACTACGTTCTGTCAATTCAACCTTGTCTAAATACTCCTCAGCCAACTTGCGCCGTTTTGAAGACGAAACTCCTGCGTAAATCAAGGGCAATTCTACATTTTGCAGAGCATTGAGCTTCGATAGAAGAAAGAACTGCTGAAAGACAAAACCGATTTGTTGGTTACGAACCTTGGCTAATTGTTTTTCACCCAGTCCAGCCACTTCTTGGCCTTCAAGATAATACTCTCCACTGGTTGGTGTATCCAACATGCCAATCGTATTCATCAGAGTGGACTTCCCAGAACCAGATGGTCCCATGATGGCAACAAATTCACCCTCATTCACTTCTAGATTGATGTTTTTGAGAACCTGCAGTTCTTGGTCACCATTGCGATAGCTTCTGCAGATATTTTTTAGACTAATTAGTTGCTTCATCAGCCTTCACCTCTTTTCCTTCTTCCAAGGAAGATGTTGGATTACTGATGACCTTAGCGCCATTTGTCAAACCAGAAGTGATTTCTTGATTTTCTGCGTCAGCATTTCCCAATGAAACCTCAACTTTTTTAGCCTTTTGTTGTTCATCCACAATCCAGACATAATTTTTACTATCATCCATTAATAGACTGCTGACAGGAACAAGAATAGCCTTGGTTTTGCTTTTAACCTCAATGTTGACAGAAAAACCTTGTTTCAAATCACCAACTTCGCCTGTCACATCAATAGTATAAGGGTATTTAGAACCTGTATTAGCCCCAGCTGCTGGACTAGCTGCTTCACCATTGTTTTTAGGATAGTCAGAAATATAGCTTAATTTCCCAGTCCATTTTTTATCAGGATATACTTTAGAAGTAAAGCTTACTTCTTGACCTACAGAAAGGTTGGCTAGATTGTACTCAGACAATTCTCCCTTGACTTGTAAATTTTCATTGCTGACAATATGAACCATAACTTGACTCGCCCCTGTTGGAGATTTAGAAACATTGCTATTGACTTCGACTACAGTTCCCTCTAGGGTACTGAGAACAGTTGTTGCATCCAATTGACTTTGAGCCTTGCTTAATTGCGCTGCAGCATCTGCACGCGCATCACGGGCATCACCCAATTGAGCGTCAATAGAAGCAACAGAATTTCCAGCCACTAGAGTTGGACTTTGCACCGTTGCATCTTCTCCTCCTGCTGGCGCAGAGGCTTGAGGAGCCGGAGCTGAAGCGGCTTCATTTCGTGCTTGATTGAGTTCATTGATATGACGATCTGCCTTAGCTACTGCTCGACTCGCTGAATCATAGGCCGCCTGCGCTTCTGAACTACTGTACTTGACTAAAGCCTGCCCTTCGCTGACCTTATCCCCCACAGAAACAAGGATTTCATCTAAATCTCCCTTGCTAGCATCAAAATAAACGTATTGTTCATTTTTTGCCGTTACTGTTCCTGATAATAAAACCGACGAAGCAACAGTTCCCTCTTTTGCCACTACTAGATGTGGCGTTTCATCCTTAACATCAGTTTGCGAGGGTTGTCTAAAGAGCAAGATGCCCCCAGCCCCCAATACAACTACACTCGCAGCACCGATGGCTGCATACAGTTGCCACTTTTTAGCTTTACCATTCTTTTTCTTCATAATGAAACTCCTTTTCTTTTTTACAATACTTTGCTATTATACCAAATTTCCCTCCAGCAAACAATGCAGTTCAGATGGAAATAATGACAGTTCAGGATTAAACAATCGTTCGGAAATCCTCCTTTTTCCATTGTACTAGTTATATGACACACTATCTTGACTTATTTGGCAAGCTTTTTTGCAATTTTTTGTGCGTAGCAGATTTTTGCAATCACATCAAAAAAAAGATAGAATATGACTATCAAAAAATGACACTCTACTATTTAAAAGAGTACAAAGGAGTTTTCAATGAGAGAATACGATATCATCGCTATCGGTGGAGGTAGCGGAGGAATTGCCACCATGAACCGTGCTGGTGAACATGGAGCCAAAGCGGCCGTTATTGAGGAAAAGAAACTAGGTGGAACTTGCGTCAACGTCGGTTGTGTTCCTAAAAAAATCATGTGGTACGGGGCGCAAATCGCTGAGACTTTCCATCAATTTGGAGAAGACTACGGTCTTAAGACTACTGATCTTAACTTTGACTTTGCAACCCTACGTCGCAATCGTGAAGCCTACATTGATCGTGCTCGTTCTTCTTATGATGGTAGTTTTAAACGCAACGGTGTAGACTTGATTGAAGGTCATGCTGAATTTGTAGATTCTCATACTGTAAGCGTAAATGGTGAACTGATTCGTGCTAAACATATCGTGATTGCTACTGGTGCCCATCCAAGTATTCCTAATATTCCTGGTGCTGAGCTAGGTGGCTCTTCTGATGATGTATTTGCCTGGGAAGAACTTCCAGAGTCAGTTGCTATTCTAGGCGCGGGTTATATTGCCGTTGAATTGGCTGGCGTACTCCACACTTTTGGTGTCAAGACAGACCTCTTTGTTCGCCGCGATCGTCCTTTACGTGGTTTTGATTCCTACATCGTTGAAGGTTTGGTCAAGGAAATGGAAAGAACAAACTTACCACTTCATACTCACAAAGTCCCTGCCAAGTTAGAAAAAACTGCTGACGGCATTACCATTCATTTCGAAGATGGTACTAGTCACACAGCTAGCCAAGTTATCTGGGCTACAGGCCGCCGTCCAAACGTTAAGGGATTGCAACTTGAAAAAGCTGGAGTCACTCTGAACGAACGTGGCTTTATCCAAGTGGATGAATACCAAAATACTGTTGTTGAGGGACTCTATGCTCTAGGTGATGTAACGGGCGAGAAAGAACTGACTCCAGTTGCAATCAAGGCCGGACGTACCCTATCTGAACGTCTCTTTAACGGAAAAACTACTGCAAAAATGGATTACTCAACTATTCCAACTGTTGTCTTTTCACACCCTGCTATCGGAACTGTCGGATTGACAGAAGAGCAAGCTATCAAAGAATATGGTCAAGACCAAATCAAGGTTTATAAATCAAGCTTTGCATCTATGTACTCTGCTTGCACTCGCAACCGTCAAGAATCCCGTTTCAAACTCATAACAGCTGGTTCAGAAGAAAAAGTTGTCGGACTTCATGGAATTGGCTACGGCGTTGATGAAATGATTCAGGGATTTGCCGTTGCTATCAAAATGGGAGCAACCAAGGCTGACTTTGATGCAACTGTGGCAATTCACCCAACTGCATCTGAAGAATTTGTAACCATGCGTTAATCGAAACAAAAGAAGCAAAGCAAAAAACACTTCTAAATATCAAAAAGCGAGTATTTCCGTAGTTGGAGATACTCGTTTTCTTATGTTTTATTTTATAGTATGTTGAAGTAAGATATGCAAAAATCAATTAACAAACCATAGCAAAATACAAGGATTATAATACAATCATTTATTCTTTTCTTTAAAAGATTCATATATTTTTTTATATAATTCTTTTATATCTTTTTTCTGAGAATTCAACTCTTCTTTACCGTAGTCAAAGTTTGCTACCACAAATCCCGCGCCATCATCAGAAAAAGTAAAAAATTCTATTTCAATTAGTTTATTATGCTTAGAGTCCTCTATGGTGTCTCCTAAACCATTATTGAATTTCTTCACTTCTTCTTCACGAACTCCGAACCCTGTAGCAGCTCCATTTGCAATGATGTTTGAAAATACTTCTTCAGAAGACTCTGCTTCTTTCACAGTTATGAAGTATATAGCCTCTTCCGTTTCTACTTGTCTCATTTTATTCCATTTTTCTGTATCACTAGAAGAAAGCGTATAGACTGTTAACTCTACCGTTGGTTTATTGATATTTTCTTTTGTAATCATTTGTTTTCCAAAAAAGAAGAAGGCAAGTAACCCAGCTACAAAGATCAAAGCAATATAAATTATCTTTTTCATACCTTATACCCTATATCTTTCATATCAATGATCACATCAACTTCGTTATAGACAGCTGGATCATGCGTCGCTATTATAACATATTTGTCTTCATCTTTTTCATTTAATAACAAACGAATGATTTCTTTTCCAATCTCACCATCTAAAGCTCCTGTGGGCTCATCTGCTAAAATAATTTTACGTGGTTTCATTAACATTCTGGCAATAGCTACACGTTGAGCCTGCCCACCAGACAATTCGTATATTTTTTGATGTAAATAGTCACTTGACAGTCCTACTTTTTCAAGTACGTCAGTTATTGTTTTTTTGTCTTTAGTGATAAGGCTCAGATTATCATATACTGTTTTGTTATCTATTAAAGAATAATTCTGAAATACATATCCAACAGTATTTTTAAAAAAAGTTCTTTCTTTTATCTTCCAAATATCTTGTTTATCAACTAAAACATTCCCACTGTCAATTTTTTCTAATCTTCCTATAATATTAAGAAGGGTACTTTTACCGGAGCCAGAACCTCCAATCAATGCATAGCTTTTTCCAGATTCAAATATTAAATTTAAGTCTGTAAAGATCTTCTTTGAGCCGAAACTCTTTGAAAC
This sequence comes from Streptococcus sp. 10824, assembly GCF_013276595.1. Lineage (NCBI taxonomy): Bacteria > Bacillati > Bacillota > Bacilli > Lactobacillales > Streptococcaceae > Streptococcus > Streptococcus sp. 10824. The sequence continues at coordinate 37,422 of NZ_VMLH01000054.1, read as the reverse complement.
GTTCAAAAGGTCAATTGTCATGATTCATCTCCTTTTAAAATTTTAGTGTAGCTTTCAGATAATTTTCTAAAACTCATTATGATTGATAACATCAAAACTAGCAGAGAAGCCACTCCAATATATAGCAACTCTATTTGCCCTGTCATAAGAAATGTAAATAGAATAACCATTGTAATAGTCATCATAAAATATTTGAGACTTGAAATTGCTATATATGTTTTTGACAGACCCAAAATGATTTTTTTCACATATTCATTCTGTTTTAGAGTAATAAAAAGTTGGACATATTGATAAATGAGTATAAAGACAATACTGTAAATTATCTTCTGCAAGATTTGTGATAGTAGAATTTGGTGCTCTAAGGATTGAATCTTTAATTTCACAATTTGGTAAACATCTACTGGATTCATTGAGAAATTCAACGGGACAGTCATCTCATTTATTTTTTTTACCGCTTCAGGACTAAAAAGAGATTTATATAGTATGTTACTAGCCAAAGAAAACTTATTATTTTCCATCATTTTGTCCGTATCTAAAACAACAACTATATTATCTTTGCTATCTGCTACATTTGCCAGCGGTAAAATATCTTTCATTTTAAGATTATTATCAGCATCCTCATTAAAATAAAAAATTTTTTCCCCATCAGGAATTATTTGTACTGCAAGCTGTTCTTTTGTATAGTTTGTTCCAATAAATTGTTCTGCTACAACTGTATTCTCAATAGATTTCTGGTTTTCTTTCCACTTCTCAGGAATATAGATGGTTGCTATCTTATTATCTAAAAGATGATAGTTTGTTCCATTCACTTTATTTTGTAGGTTGGCACCTGTTTGATTAATATAAATCAACTCTTTATTTATTTCTGGATTCGTTATCCCGTCATTTTCTAATTGTTTAGAAAAATTTTCTATAACATGTGAAGTTTTCATGAAATCTGGAACATATGCCGAAGATCGTTCTATATATAAAAAATCTAAGTTTTTTAAGGCAGCAACTATCTGTAGATACTTACCATCTGAATCACTAACTTCTCCATTTTTAGCAGAGTTACTTTCAATTCCAAGGAATTCAATCCTTCTCCAGTCTTTTACTGTGTCCCATGGTACTAAATTCTGTATTTGTATGTTCATACTAGATTGACTACTCTTTGTTTCTTGTAAAAAAATTCCTGAGACAAGGATGATAATCGAAATGATGACAAGCCATACGACAAAAATAAGTTTATTTTTCGCCTTGTTTTTGATAATTTCAATGGGCTTTTCAATCTGAATCGTCAACCAAAATAAAACAAAAGTAATAAGATCAATGATTTGAAATAGTATAAAATTTGTTAAAAGCAGAGAGAAAAATAACTTAGAACTATAGGTGAAGAAACCATTACCCAAAAAAGAGCTGTAAGAAATCATCAATAAAGCCATCATAATCAGTTCAAAAATAAGAGAAATCACATACTCTCTTCTAAGATCGTATACAGGCAAGCCCAAAGAACGCCGTATCACTCCTTCTTTGATCTGGCTCGTCCTAACAACAAATAAAACAACTAATAAAGTTAAGTAAATGGAACCCATTAACAGTATTCTTAAAGTTCCGGTAAATTGTAATATTCCTCCTATATACCAAGGATAAGCCATATAGACTGTTTGTAGTCCAGTCATCGTAAGTGGTTTCAAACTGTCTACATCCATTTTCCCAAGTGTGTAATACATCCCTACTATTGGTGCTGACTTTAATTGTTCATTATTTACATCATCAAAGTTTACATACTTCAACTGACCCGAACTCTGAACGATTGGCTTGTAAATGGTAGCCTTTTCCGTTTTTGATAAGTCACGAACCATTTCGTATATTTCGTTATTAGAAAGATTACTTTTTCCTTGGATAGAAAAAGCACCATCAATTGGTAAAGGTATGGGGATTTCGGTATCACTAATAGTGACCAGACCAATTGTAGCAATCAAACAAAAGAAGAATCCAATGATACATAATTTTAATTTCATAAGCAATTACCATATTACAAAAGACCCTATTTTATAATTGGGTCTCCTGTTTTCATAAATTATTTTTAAAATCTATAATAATCCCAATATGCATTTAAGCGAACATCGTTCCAAGATTTTGTTGCACTTGAATATGCCCATCCATAATCTTTTTTTATCGTAAGCTTTAACGGTTCCCCAATAATTCGTTACTGAAAATTTTGAACCAATATTATCTGGAGAACTAACAAAGTAATTTGAATAACCATAGCTATTATCTACACCATACTGCCATACATCAATAATGGGACTTGGAGCAGGGTGTGCTGTAGTTGCACTAACAACACTAGCTGCAGTAGCAAAGCTAAAACTGAAAACACTTGCAGCTAGAAAAACAGATGCTTTCTTATTAATTCTTTTTTTTTAATTTTACTTCTCCTTGGATTAAAATATTTGATGAAGACTAAGTAATAGTCCCCTTTTTAGTCCCTCCATATTACTTTAATATGAATTGATTATATTTAGGTTTTTAATCACCGTTATGGTATCTAGAGTCGTTAAAATATCTCGTAACTACCCCTCCTTTTAAAATTGAACACATCTAAATGCATCCGTTTACATTTTTAATATAACACTTATTTTTTAATTTGTCAAATATTTACTAGTATATTTTTTATTAATAAAATAGGATTATCTATACAGACAATTTTCAAATCAACAAAACAATTACCCACCTTAACCAGTAAGCAAAATCGGCCGTTACAGTCTTTGTTACCTTGTTTTCAAAAATAGGTTGACAATAATTCTCCTACGAGTATAATAGTTACTATACATCAGAAAAGAGGTTAACTATTTTGAAAAAATCTCATGTTTATGCTATCCCTGCTATTGGAGCTGCTCTCATTGCTGTTTTGGCACAAATCAGTCTTCCAATTGGACCCGTCCCCTTCACTCTGCAAAACTTTGCAATCGGCTTGATTGCTACTGTCTTTAGACCGAGAGAGGCTGTACTTTCTGTTGGACTCTATCTTCTTCTAGGTGCTATCGGTCTTCCTGTCTTTGCAGGAGGTGGAGCTGGATTGCAGGCGTTGGTTGGTCCTACTGCAGGCTATCTTTGGTTTTATCTCGTTTACTCTGGACTTACTTCCTCCCTAACCAACAGCAAGAGTGGAGTTGTCAAGATTTTTCTTGCAAACCTCTTGGGTGATGCACTTGTCTTTATCGGAGGGATTCTTAGCTTGCATTTCCTAGCTGGAATGGCATTTGAAAAAGCTCTTGTTGTGGGGGTATTTCCCTTTATCATCCCAGATCTTGGTAAAATTATTGCTATTAGTATTATTAGCCGTCCACTACTTCAACGCCTTAAAAATCAGTCTTACTTTGCTACCTAAAAAAGGATATCGAGTTGTCATGACTCAATATCCTTTTCTTTCATTTTGAAAACTTAGTTACCTTTAAAAGCATCCACCATCGTTTGAAATTCTTCATTGGAGAGAGTAATCCCTTTGCCCATTTTAGTATGATCTGGACTCCAAGCACGAATATCAAACTTTGCAGGGGCACCATTAAAGCTCACACGGTTGATTTCCTTAGTCCAACCTTTTTCGTTTTCAGAAAGAGTCAACAAGTGCTCTTCGATTTCAAATGTAAATTCTGCCATTTTCTTCTCCTTTTTTAGCTTTCATCTGATTATTCGTAAAATCTTGTAGATTTTAGGAAAATTTTATATAATATTGATATAAAAGAAGGGAGGCCAATATGAGACATAAATTCCAGCAAGTTCTAGGTAAAATACATGACTTTTTAAATGGACATGAAGAACCTGACCAGACTGAAAGCAACTCCCTTACAGCCACTATTGAAGAGGCTATCCAGAAACAAACCGCTGTTCACCTTATCTTGTCTGAGACAAGCTTTACAGGTGATATCATCAAATACGATCAGCAAGGACAGCAAATTATCGTGAAAAATTTTGCCAAAAATGTAAGCCGTATTATCCGTATAAGCGATATTCAACGCCTGCGATTTGTCCCGTCAACTGTCCAAACAGCCCAAAAAAATAAATTTAAGAAAGAGTGAGATGTAGTTGCTTCATCCCACTCTTTTTTCTTAGCGAATTTGTTCAAAATGTAAATGAACTGCGATATGATCTCCATAACCACTTCTTTCCAAGTCACGTTGTAAACGATAGGAAATGTAGCGTTCTGCAATGGTAATGTAACCTGCACCCAGTAGACGATGTTCAACCATAGACTGAATCATGCTGATAGTAGCACGTTCCACCTTGGCCTCTTCCAAATCCAAAACCACTTTCTTAGTGACTTGTGCAAGGTTTTGACGTAAATCATCTGTTAATACATAGACAGTCTGGGCTGCCTTTAAGATAGCTTGGTAAATCTTATCTGGATTAAATTCAGCAATTTCACCATCACGTTTGATTACTTGCATAGGTTTCTCCTTTATTCTTTGTTTTCTTTGATTTCTGCCAGCATTTTTTCTTCTTCTGCTGTCAGTTGATAATGTTCAAGCAAATCCGGTCTGCGTTCATAGGTTTTCTTTAAACTCTCGTACAATCGCCACTGACGAATTTTTTCATGGTGCCCACTCATCAGTACATCTGGGACAACCATGCCTCGATAATCATAGGGACGTGTGTACTGAGGATACTCGAGAAGCCCAGAAGAAAAACTATCATCTTGGTGACTAGACTCCTTGCCAATCACTTCTGGAATCAGGCGTACCGTAGCATCAATCATAGTCATGGCCGCCAATTCTCCTCCAGTCAGGACATAGTCTCCCAGGGAGATCTCATCTGTCACCAAGGTCTTAATGCGCTCATCATAACCCTCGTAGTGCCCACAGATAAAGATTAGCTCTTCCTCTTGAGCTAAATCCTCAGCATAAGCCTGATCAAACTGCTTTCCAGCAGGATCGAGGAGAATGACGCGCGGATTTTTCTTTTCAATAGCATCAAAGGCATCGAAAATGGGTTGGGCTCGGAGCAACATCCCCTGACCGCCTCCGTAGGGCTCATCGTCAACATGGCGGGCCTTTTCAGCATTTTCTCGGAAGTTATGATACTGGATATCCAAGAGCCCTTTTTCTCGAGCCTTTCCAACAATTGAGTGCTCCAGTGGAGAAAACATCTCTGGAAAGAGGGTTAAAATATCAATTTTCATCGTCTAACCCTTCTAAGATTTCCACATCGACGCGGTTATTTGGAATATCAACATTGAGAATCACTGGTGGGATATAAGGTAAAAGCAAGTCACGTTTACCTTTTCGCTTGACCACCCAGACATCGTTAGCACCTGGTTGCAGGATTTCCTTGATGGTTCCAATCAAATTATCACCCTCATAGACTTCCAAACCGATAATCTCGTGATAATAAAATTCACCATCGTCTAAATCGTTTAAATCTTCCTCAGCAACCTTGAGACTGTATCCCTTGTACTTTTCAATAGCATTGATATGGTACATATCTTTGAATTTAATAATGTCAAAGTTCTTCTGTTTACGGTGGCTAGCGATGGTCACTGTTTGGACAAACTGATCTTTTTCATCAAACAAGGCCAGCTCAGATCCTTTTTTAAACCGTTCTTCTTCAAAATCCGTCACAGACAAGACTCGCATCTCACCCTGCAACCCTTGCGTATTGACGATTTTCCCAACATTAAAGTAGTTCATCTTGTCTCCTGTAGGCTCTTTCTTTCCATCTTATTCTGACAATTCTCGAATAATAGTTGCAATTTTTTCCGCTTCGGACCATTGTAAATAATGGTGATTCCCTCCTAAAATGAGTTTAGTATTGGAAGTCCAATATTCTGATTCTCTGTACTCTTTTTCTCTATAAGGCTGACAAAAAATAAATACAGGAATATGAGCTTCTATAGATACATCCTCAAAATCTTTCTCAGTAATCTCTCCAGATATCTGAAATTCTGGATTTTGCTTTTCCAACTCTAAGCCTTTTTCTTGCATTATTTCCCAGATTTCTTTATTCGTTTCAGGACTAAATGTTGCTTGAGTTAAATTCTTCAAATAAAGTTCAGGACCACACTCGTCAATCAGCCTCATCTGCTCTTCCATTTCTGGATAAGGATTTTCTGAAAAATCAGCAAACATGACTTTTTTAGTTGTCGGTTCAATTGCTACTAAAGCCTGACACTTAATTGGTTTCTTGAGCAATTTACAAACTAAAATTCCACTCAAACTATGTACACAAAGTATATATTCAGAAATCCCTAATACTTCAAGTACTTCATAAACCGCATCTGCAAGATTATCTAGATTTTTTCCAGCTTGGTCATGAATCGGACTCCTACCTGTGTTAGGAAAATCAATTGTCAAATAACCAATTGTAGGGGGAAGTTTTTCAAGTATAAGTGAAAAATTTTCATAACTTGGTAGCAAACCTGCTCCGTTTAGACAAACTAGCACTTTCTTTTGATTTTGATAAGTAACAGAGAGACTACCAATTTCTGTAGATACTTCAAACCTCTTCATAAAGAAATCCACTCATTCTATATAATGAATTATTAAAAATCCTTATCCTTTATTTTATCACGTTCCAAAGATTTTCTCAAGTTGGAGAAAAAAGACACTATAGATAGTATCCCTCTAAAAATCCTCGTAACTTCTCAAAGTAACTTCCATCTCTCCCAAAACTGGAAGTTACTCTAAGCCGACTTTGTTTTAGGGCTATTTGTCGTGCACTTTTTTCTGAGTCTTTTCGCTTTTGAACCCTTATATATCAAGAAAAAGAAAATCAGTGGAAGTTAGTCTCAGACGGATTCCCACTGATTTCACGCGTTTTTCTAATACTAAAAGCTAGGTTGTGGGAAACTAGAAGTTAGTTTGGGAATTTACCCTCTAAAAAACTTTCCAAATCCTGATGAGGATATTTTACACTTCTCCACACAAAAAAGCGAGACATCCGTCCCGCCCTTCTTATTTTTCGTCAATAACGATTCTTACTTTTTTGTATTCAGTTGGGACAGAGTAGACAATCGTTCTTATCGCAGAAATAGTGCGACCCTTACGACCGATTACACGACCCACATCGCTTTGATCAAGATTCAAATGATATTCCAAAAACTCTGGTGTATCTTCAATCTTGATAGTTAAGGCATCTGGTTGTGAAATCAAGGGTTTCACAATCGCAATAATGAGATTTTCAATCGTATCCATCTATCAACCTACTTTAAACTTATTTTGAGAATTTAGAATCGTGGAATTTTTTCAATACGCCTTCTTTTGAAAGGATGTTGCGAACTGTATCTGAAGGTTGAGCTCCATCAGCCAACCATGCAAGAACGCGGTCTTCTTTCAAAGTTACTTGGTTTTCAGCAACAAGTGGATTGTAAGTTCCAACTGTTTCGATGAAACGTCCGTCACGTGGTGAACGTGAATCTGCTACGTTGATACGGTAGAAAGGTTTTTTCTTAGAACCCATACGAGTCAAACGGATTTTAACTGCCATTTTTAAAGTCTCTTTTCTTATTTTTTATTTCGGTGAAATAGCTGAGCTATTTAGCACATGTTCTATTATAGCAGATTTCTAACAGGTGTCAAGAAAAAAACTTGACAGACTATAAAATTTTTAAACCATTTAGAAATTTGTTAGAAGTAGGAAATAAATGTTTGAAAGAGGCTATCCGTGAATAGTATTTTAGAAATATTTTATAAAGAACACCAAGTCAAACCCTTCATCTCTCCTGAACGTGATTTGGATGCTTGGCTCCTAAATCCTAAGCCCGTTCCCAAACGAAATATGGACTTATTGGCAGATGATTCGCTGGCAGGTGATATCATTCTACTATGGAGAATACAGTTTGGAACTTTTACCACCGAAACATGATTTTAAAAACTCCCATTCGAATATGATTCAAAATTCGCTTAAAATCAATGTTTTCCCACTTTTTCAGAAAACAAATTTTCATCTAATTTAAATAACTTTCAATTAAATGGTATGAATTTTGCTTAAAATCATCAAAAAACACCCCATGGTGTGGACCATAATACTCTTTGAAAATCTCTTCAAACCACGTCAACGTCGTCTTGCCGTAGGTATGGTTANNGATTTTCATTGAGTATAAAGTGTTGTAAATACTGTATTGTAGCTAGTTCTTAACCTTTAGAGAACTGGCTAGCTTTACGAGCTTTCTTAAGATCTGGTTTGGAAAGTATAGATTTCAATTAGACTAAAAACAGCGAAATATCAAGGATTTTAAAAAAGATATCTACTAATTAATTTATAAAATATGAATTAATAGATTCTAAATAGGGGAATAGTCTAGGTCTGTAAAAGATTAAATAATTTCTATTTTAGCTGTTAGAAACGTTGGTACATCAATGTTTTTAGAATGCTACATAATAAAAGGTAGAGTGAATAGTAGAGTAGTTATTGCGTTAGTTCAGCAATCTTATCGATATAAAGATTAACAGATTCTAACTTTCTTTGCGGTGCTAACTCGGCGTATGTGTCCATTGTTGTTGAAATTGATTTATCTTTTTTGATTTTTTGATGACCTTTTTGCCATTATGGATAATTTTTTCAGTTGCATCAGAAATCAAAAATTTTTTTCTTTGAATATTGAAATTTGCGAATGTCTTGGAAAGTCTAAGACAGCTAGATTGTATAGAAATTAAGTCATCATCCGACAAAGAATTCATTCTTTTATCTACAGTTTCTAAAACTCTAAATATAATAGAGCTGAAGCAGTGATAAAACATATTTTCAACAAACTTGGCAATATCTCTAAAAATAATTTCTTTATAGTCTAAGTCAGTTTGAGTATTCAAATAAAGCAATATTGAAGCAGTAACTTGTCGCTTTCCCTTTTCAACTTGGCTAACTTGACCTGCATTACCTAGGTCTCTTTGCTTTAAATTATACTTTTTTCTTAAACATTTGATACGAGTAGGTATTTCTTGTGAGTAATTTTCATCAAAAAATTTCATAGATAAGTCCTATATATGATCATGATAAAGTAGTAAAAATAGTTGTTATCCTAGTTGATTAAAAAAGTCTCTGATTTCCTCATCTTTTATAAAATAATATATAATTTTCCCCTCTCTTCTAGTATCCAAGATGTTTTGATTGGCTAGTTTACGAAGATGGTGGGAGGAAGATGCCATACTGAGATTTAGTAAACAGGCTATATCACAGACACAGAGTTCTTCGACGGCAAGGAGATAAAAGATGATATTTATCTGTTTATTATCGGTAAATTTTGATAAAATGCGAAGTGATTTTTGGACTTTTTCCTTTTCAAGGTAGTTCGTTGCGGTTGTAACATTTTGTTGATTAATAACATCCACTTGACAGATACTATCTTTTTTCATAATTTTTTCTCCTAGCCGAACACAGCCCATAGCATGTCAAAGCTGTTGTTTTCAATCAGGATATACATCCCCAATCCTAAATAGACAACGGCAATAAACCATCTGCTATATTTTTCCAAAGTTTCTCCAACAGAAGGGACTTGTGCCAATTTTTGGGCAGAAAAAACCAAGAGATAAATCATGACTAGAAAAGTAAGTAAAGTCACTATCAAATTCGCTAAATTTAAGGTGGTAAAATATGGGACAAAGACACCAATATTGTCAGCGCCACAACTTGCAAAAGTAATCATAGCGACTAGAAAAATCAGGTTTTTATTGTCTTTTCGCAAACCATCTTTTGCAATAGCTTCTCCATCAGAATCTCCTAAAAGCAAAACTTTGAGGCCTAGGAAAATTGGAATCAAACCGAGTAAACCTAAAATCTCTTTACTAGGAATATAATTTAAGACAAATGCAAAAAGCAAACTTAGCAATATTAGACTAACAGAGCCTAGAAATTGTCCTAAATAGATGTTAATGATGTCTTTTCTGCTTTTTCTTTTGGCAAAAAATAACATTAGGATAATAAGTAAGTCTACGGCTGTCCCAGAATACAGGATTATTGAAGTAACAACATTTTGAATCATAAAACACCTCATTCAAATATATTTTTGAATGTATTCTAACATTAAACTTTGTAGATGTCAACTTAAAATCCACCAAAATATAGATAAGAAGTTAGTGTACCAAATATTAAAAAGCCCTGCCATCGAAATGATAGCAGGGCTTAACTTCAATATCCAGATGATATATTTATCTAAAAAAGGTAGAGTTTTTATTGATTTGTAGTGCGATATAATGAGTTTCCAAAAATCAAAAATCGCTTAAAATCAGTATTTTGACATCTATTGACGTGTACTGAAATCCTTACTTAACCTCTGTAAAAATTAACTTCTACACCTACAAAGCTTATTCTGACAGACTTTATACAGTCTAAGAAAAAAAGTAGAGATTCATACAGTATCTAGATTTTTCAAAAATTCTTTATCATCAAATATTATTAACGAAACTATCCAAACCAAATCCGATGCATTACTTCAAAGAATTCTTTAGTTATTTGACTATCAAGGGCTTTTATTAAAAAATTTTTTCAAATAATTGCCACCTTGACACATAAATTCTTGCTTTCTAAATTTAAATGTGATATATTTATAACATAAAATTTAAGTGTTATATATTTATAACATGAAATTTAAGTGTTATATATTTATAACATGAAATTTAAGTGTTATATATTTATAACATAAAAAAGGAGTCTATCATGAAAAAAAGTCAAAAAATGCGTGGCCTCATTGCAATGATTGCCGTAGCTCTCTTTATTGATTTTATTGTTTTATTTGGTTCTAATCTTAGTTGGGGACCCAAGTTAGTTATTACTGGTATTTCAGTGTCAGGTCAAATTGTAGCTATTTGTAGCTGGCTACATAAGAGTCAGAAAGGTAAGGGAAAGATTATTTTTAACTTGTCTGCTAAACTTTACACGATACTTGTGTCTGCAGCAAGCATTTTTTATACAGTAGGGATTTGGGTTGCGACCCCAAGCGTAAGTTCTGGTATTAAAGAATGGATTTTGGGAATTGGTCTCGTTATTGAAGTGATTGTATTTGTTTTTTTCTCTTTAAAAAATGTCAAGGAAACTCCGGACGAACGCTTTTATGCTAATTTAGCAAAGGCAGCTAGCTTGATGTTTGTTTTTATACTAGGCGCACTGATGATCCTATCAGTTATCATTGGGTATATGGGGGTTCTCACTCTTTACATGGGTCAGATATTTATTAGCATAGCTGCCTTGATTTGCATTTTTGCGGTTGTCTATTTTATCTTGGAACGTAGAGGATAAGCATGGCCAAAGAAAGCAATATTATTACTAATCTCAAATCTGTTCGTGAGTCCACAGGCATGACCCAGCAGGAGTTAGCCGACCGCATCGGCATTCGACGCGAGACAATTCTGCACTTGGAAAATAACCGTTACAATCCTTCGCTGGAAATGGCTCTTAAAATTGCTCAAGTTTTTAATCTAAAAGTAGAAGACCTCTTTGAACTCAGACAGAAAGAGGAAACATAATTCTTTTCGAGACCTACTATTAAGTTCATTGATTAATTAGGAATTGAAGCCAAAAGAAAAAATCCTTTGAAAATATGCTCTTTTAAAATATAGTAATTCTTTCGAATTAACCTTTACTAATTGTGATGCTTTACGAGCTTTCTTAAGATCTGGTTTCCTAAATACTTCGAGTACACTTATGGTATTGATACCTCTAAACAAGCTACTTTCTGGTTGGCTTCCTCTTAAACTGTCTTGTCACTAATATTTGAAATCCACTTCCTTTTAGGGTACAATGGTAGAAATGAATTTTTGAGAGGATCAGAATGAAAAAACTAGCAACCCTTCTTTTACTATCCACTGTAACCCTAGCTGGATGTAGCAACATCCAACGTAGTTTGCGTGGTAATGACTATGTAGATTCTAGCTTGGCCGCTGAGGAAAGCTCCAAAGCAGCAGCCCAATCTGCTAAGGACTTAAACGATGCTTTAACAAACGAAAACGCCAATTTCCCACAACTATCTAAAGAAGTTGCTGAAGACGAGGCTGAAGTGATTCTACACACAAGTCAAGGATATATCCGTATCAAACTCTTCCCTAAACTCGCTCCTCTAGCGGTTGAAAACTTCCTCACTCATGCCAAAGAAGGCTACTATAACGGCATTATCTTCCACCGTGTCATCGATGGCTTCATGGTTCAAACTGGAGATCCGAAGGGAGACGGTACAGGTGGCCAGTCTATCTGGCATGACAAGGATAAGACTAAAGACAAGGGAACTGGTTTCAAGAACGAGATTACTCCTTATCTCTATAACATCCGTGGTGCTCTTTCTATGGCTAATACTGGTCAACCAAACACCAATGGTAGCCAGTTCTTCATCAACCAAAACTCTACAGATACCTCTGCTAAACTCCCTACAAGCAAGTATCCAAAGAAAATCATCGAAGCCTATAAAGAAGGGGGAAACCCTAGTCTAGATGGCAAACACCCAGTCTTTGGTCAAGTGATTGACGGTATGGATGTTGTAGATAAAATTGCTAAAGCCGAAAAAGATGAAAAAGACAAGCCAACTACTGCTATCACAATCGACAGCATCGAAGTGGTGAAAGACTACGATTTTAAATCTTAAAAACCAAAAAAATACAGTATCCACATTCGGTACTGTATTTCTTTTATCCTCATTTTTAAGTTAGATTATTAAAATCCCAGATTTGGTCCATCCAGCCTTCATAGAAGTCTGGCTCGTGACAGACCATAAAAATCGATCCCTTGTATTCTTTGAGAGCACGTTTGAGTTCATCCTTGGCATCCACATCCAAGTGGTTGGTCGGCTCGTCCAGCACTAAAACATTGTTTTCACGATTCATCAAGAGACAGAAACGAACCTTGGCTTGTTCCCCACCTGACAAGACCTGAATTTGGCTTTCAATATGCTTGGTTGTCAAACCACAACGAGCAAGGGCTGCACGAACTTCTGCTTGGTTGAGAGCTGGAAAGGCATTCCAGACAGCCTCTAGTGGTGTTTGGCGATTACCGCCTTCTACTTCCTGCTCAAAGTAGCCAAGTTCTAGGTAGTCACCGCGTTCCACTTCCCCAGAGATTGGTGGAATAATACCTAAGAGAGACTTCAATAGAGTTGTTTTCCCAATACCATTTGCCCCGATAATCGCAACCTTTTGATTGCGTTCAAAGGTAAGATTTAAAGGCTTGGTCAGAGGTCGGTCGTAACCAATTTGCAAGTTCTTGGCTTGGAAGATAAAGCGCCCTGGTGTACGAGCTGGTTTGAAATCAAAGGATGGTTTTGGTTTCTCACTTTGGAGTTCGATAATATCCATCTTATCCAATTTCTTCTGACGAGACATAGCCATATTTCGTGTTGCAACACGTGCTTTGTTTCGAGCCACGAAGTCCTTGAGGTCCGCAATCTCTTTCTGCTGACGTTCGTAGGCTGCCTCTAGCTGAGATTTCTTCATCGCATAGACTTCTTGGAACTGGTAGTAGTCACCAGAGTAACGCGTCAGCTGTTGATTCTCCACATGGTAGACAATATTAATCACATCGTTCAGGAATGGAATATCGTGCGAAATGAGAACAAAGGCATTCTCATAGTTTTGGAGATAGCGCTTGAGCCAATCAATATGCTCAGCATCCAAGTAGTTGGTCGGCTCGTCCAACAGCAAAATATCAGGCTTTTCAAGGAGAAGTTTTGCCAAAAGCACCTTGGTTCTTTGCCCACCTGACAAAGAAGTTACATCCGTATCCATGCCAAAGTCCATAATACCAAGAGCACGCGCTACTTCGTCAATCTTAGCATCCAAGGTATAGAAATCACGACTCTCCAGACGGTCTTGAAGTTCTCCCACTTCTTCCATGAGAGCATCAACATCAGCTCCATCTTCAGCCATTTCCATATAGAGGTCATTGATACGAGCTTCTGCTTTAAACAGCTCATCAAAAGCTGTACGTAGAACATCACGTACCGACTGCCCTTCAGCAAGGACAGAGTGTTGATCCAAGTAACCAGCCGTCACATATTTGGACCACTCAACCTTTCCTTCATCTGGCAGCATTTTACCAGTCACGATACTCATAAAGGTTGATTTTCCTTCACCATTGGCACCGACCAGGCCGATATGTTCTCCCTTGAGGAGACGGAAGGACACATCTTCAAAAATTGCACGGTCACCAAAACCGTGACTCAGATTTTTAACTTCTAAAATACTCATTTTAATTCCTTATCTTGTTTTTATGTAATCGTTTATAAAGGAGCCAAGCCAGATAGCCACCCAAAGTGTTGGTCCACAAATCATCAATCTCAAAGACGCGATTGAAATCAAAGAAAAAGTCCAAGATTAATTGCGTACACTCGATTCCAAGACTCACAAGAAAACTAAAAAGAAGGACCTTTTTTATTTTCCGCAAGTTTGGAAGGAGATAAAGGAGTTGGAACATCAGAGGAAAAAGTAAGAACATATTAAGGATATTTTGTAAAAAAATCCAGCATAATTGTCCCATATCACTCACCTCACCCAGATTCCAGAGGGAGTTTAAAGGAGTCAAAAGAAAAACCAGGCTTCCAAGATGCTGAATACCTGGAGTTTCTACCCCCACGGGAGATTGTTCTTGAGGAGTAAAGCAAAAATAGACAATGCAAATGCTATAGAAAATGACTCCCCAGACCAAAATATGATTATAAGTCTTCTTCATCATTAAGGATTTACCGCTGCGACTGCCTTCTGGCGGTCACGTTTCATTGTGTTAGAGCGCAATTGTCCACAAGCTGCGTCACTATCTGTACCATGCTCTTGACGAACCACACAGTTGACCCCTTTTCTCTTAAGCGTATCATAGAAAGCCAACACGCGCTCTTTGGGACTACGGCTATATTGGTCATGCTCACTAACTGGGTTATAAGAAATCAAGTTTACATAAGACAATTTCTTGATGTTCTTGAGCAATTCAGCTAATTCCAAAGCTTGTTCTACACCATCGTTTACTTCATTAAGCATGATATACTCAAAGGTCACACGACGATTAGTTGTCTCAATGTAGTACTCAATAGCTGCAAAGAGCTTTTCAATCGGAAAGGCACGGTTAATCTTCATGGTACTTGAGCGCAGTTCATTGTTGGGTGCGTGAAGAGACACGGCAAGATTGACCTGAACCCCTTCATCAGCAAAGTCACGAATTTTATGAGCCAAACCTGAGGTTGAAACCGTGATGTGACGAGCACCGATAGCCATTCCTTTATCATCATTGATAGTACAAACGAAATTCAAAACATTGTTGTAATTATCAAAGGGCTCACTGATTCCCATGACAACGATATGGCTGACACGTTCATCCTGACCACGCTCATCAAAGTATTTCTGAACCAGCATAATTTGCGCTACGATTTCACCGTTATTGAGGTCACGTTGCTTCTTAATCAAACCAGAGGCACAGAAGGTACAACCGATATTACAGCCGACCTGAGTGGTCACACAGACAGATAAAACGTAGTGTTGACGTATGAGTACTGTCTCAATCAGCATTCCATCTGGCAATTCAAAAAGATATTTAACTGTCCCATCAGCAGACTCTTGCACAATACCTTGTTTCAAGGGATTGACCACAAACTGGTCATTAAGCTTAGCAATCAAATCCTTGAAAAGGTTGGTCATTTCTTCAATAGAGCCATTCCCAGATTTGATCTGCACGGAATTTCTTTTCTCCCTGCTCCAATACCCATTCCTGCATGGTTTGACGTGTTAAACTATAAATTGACGGTTTCATTTCTACTCCTTATTCTCTACTCACTTCTGACGAATGACAAAATGACGTTGTCCTTTGTTCTCTTTCTGAGAATGCTGGTCTTTCTGACGACGTCTATTTTTCTTATCTGCATTCGGTTTTCGTTTGGTTTGAGTCGGCTTCTTTCCTTTTTTAGAAGGAGGTTCTTCTTCCTTCTTACGAATTTTCTTGTCAAATGATGCGCGCTTAGGGGCTTCATTTTCTAAGACAAAATAGGCACAACCATAACTACAATACTCTAAAAGGTAGTCTTGTAAACGACTGATTTTTTCAAGTTTTTCTTCTGTTCGATCATCCTTATAAAAACCTCGTAGACGAAGCTGTTCGTTGCTCCAGTCTCCCACGATATAATCAAACTTGGTTAAGACTTCTGAAAAACGCTGATTAAAAGCCGTCACATCAAAGGCATCCTTGATATTTTCCACCAAGGAAAAAGCGATCCCTTCCGTTTCAACCTTGTCCCCGTGTAAATGAAACTCAGGACCAGGAAACTTGTTATAGTTGTATAATTCAGGTGCAATTTCTTTTCGCATAGATATCCTTTTTTCACGATTACTTAATACTTTATTCTACCATAATTTCTAGCAGTTAGCACGTTTCTCATAAAAATAGAGATGACAATTTTTTAGGATTCATTAAAGCGTCTAAACCCTTGATATTACTGATTTTTTGAAAAATCACATTTGATTAAATATCATTAAAAGGTCTTAAAAATTCTTAAAAAGTCCACAAAAAAAGCCCCACAAAAGGGCTAAGATTTGACGAGTTCAGCAGGCAAGAAACTAGCACGGTTAAACGTGCTTTTTTTTATTGCTGATTGCTGATAGGTATATTATAACACGATAAAGACGATAGGGCAAAATATCCTATCAAGATGATATACACTTACTTATATACTTCCAGTTCTCCGTTCTGGTGGATTCTCGCAAAGTTTAAGACGACTATCTGTTTGCATCGGTGATAACTAGTGGAGCTAGTGCCTGCCATTTCTACGCCCGACTTTATCACTTAAAAAATACAAAAGGGCAGCTACCCCCTTGCGCCACAAGGGATTTCGCTGTTCTTTAATCTCGTTTAGGTGTTGTATATGGAGCTTTGGCGTAATTTTTGAGTTCTTCAAACTTCACGAACCCTTTGTTCCATTCCATGCCCAATAATCTATTTAGTAGCTGCATATCTGGACTTTCTTGTAGTCTATAGTAATTATCTTGTAACCTAGTTGCTTTGGCACTGTTGAGAGCATTAGCGATTCTCCTTGGACTCATCTTCCAATTAATTTGATGTTGGAGGAGTCGAAGATGAATTAAAGCGATAAAACAAGTCAAAAAATGTGCCTGTATATGATTTTCTGTCCATACATAAACAGGTCTACTTTCAAGCTCTGTCTTCGTGATGCGGAAGCAATCCTCAATCTTAGCTAACTCTTTATAAGCCTCCAACATCTCTTCATCTGTCATTCCAACTTCACTTGTTACAAGAACATTCACACCATCAAACTGAGCATCAAAATCAACCTGCTCATGGTCAATGGTAACAAGTGGGGAAAAAGGCTTTAGTTCCCCTGTTTTTTCATCCAGATAGTGGAGGTCTAGATATTTCTTGCCTCCTTTTTTACTGGTCTGTCGAAAGAGTTCCGCATTGGTTAGTTGGCTGGCATATTCTAAAGCACCTTCCCGACGAATCCGTTCTCGATCAGCGTATTTCTTAGACCAAGTAATCAGAACTTTCTCTTTGACAAGTGGAGAATCCTTCTTCGTTCCCAGCTTGCGTTCACGTAGATAGGACTTCTTTGCGAAGGTCAACTCCTTATTAAATTGCCAATCGTTTGGATTTAGAATTTGTGTTTGTAGCTCCTTTGAGGCGCCACACCGTCCACGATGCTTCTGGGAGAAGAGCCATCCATCTTTTTGATGAATCATCTTAGAAATATTGTAAGAGCTATTCATAGCCTTATCGGCCACCACCACAATACGCTCAATTCCAAACTGTTTTTTAACTTCCTCAACAGCTGGAAGATAGGTAATAGGATCTGTTTGATTTCCTCTAAATAACTTATAACTGATGGGAATTCCATTCGTATCCATAAATAATCCTAATTGGACAATGGGTTTGGGACGATGTTCCTTACTAGGACCTCGTCTTCTTAGTCCTTCTTTTAGAATTTCACCATCAACTGAAACAACCGTCTCATCGGGGATATCTGTTTCAAAGTAGTAGTTCGTTACATCGTAGAAAACTAAACGTGCTTCACGCTTGGTCATGCGACTCACTTCTTTATGAAGATGAAGCAGAAGTTTTTCTTTCAAGGTATCCAACTTATCTAACGAACGATAAATAGCGTTGAGGCTTATTTCCCAATGACCAAATAAGTTTACTTGAGAAGCATAAGTAGATAACTTACTATCTGGATTGAGGACTCTCTGAAAAACTAATAGTTTTAAAATTTGAGCCAAATCGTACTCTGATTTCGATTTCACTGTCTTTAGAAACTCGGTTAGTTTTAACTCTTCAAACAGGTTATCCAAGACCATCCAACCATAGGACTGATCCACCTCATTCATAGGAGCCAGTAGGTCATAGCTTACTTGAAAGAATTGAGGTTCTGTTAGTAGACCTTCCTTTGCCTCACGTTTCAAACGTTCTAAGATATCAGGTTCCTCTACCTCTAGTTCATCTAAGAGACCATATTTTTTCAAAATACGCTGTCTGACTTTTCCATCTTTTCGATATCCCTCCACAAGATAGACATGAGTACGTCCTTCTTTGTTGGTTGTTGTTTTAATAAATGCCATACTCTATTATAACATACATAACCATATACAACAAACAAAAAGTTGAAAAATAGTCGAAAAATCCAGATGTACCAAGGTATTAAGTAAGGTCGGCGGAGAATTAAGTGATAAAGTCGGGATTATAACACGATAAAGACGATAGGGCAAAATATCCTATCAAGATGATATACACTTACTTATATACTTCCAGTTCTCCGTTCTGGTGGATTCTCGCAAAGTTTAAGACGACTATCTGTTTGCATCGGTGATAACTAGTGGAGCTAGTGCCTGCCATTTCTACGCATTCACTCATTGTTTTCTTTCTCATGTAGCAATAATGGATAATGAAGTATTTTCTGGCTCTCTCGTTCTCTATGCTGTTGATGTCTTGGGCGAATATTTCCAACCCCTCACGGATTGCCTTTTCATGCTTGCTAGTCAAATTCCACTGATCAGGTAAGACAAGTTCCCAAGCCTCTTCATCTATCCTAACTTGGTTTTCACTTCCTGCCATCCTCTGGAAACGTAGAAAGTAAGTCATCCGCTCTCTTACGTTCATCATCGTTTTAAACTTATCCAGCTCCATTAGTTCGCTCCTTTATGATATAATATTTTTAGCGAACATATCACAAAGGAGTCAGCTGTGCTGGCTTTTTTGCGTTTTCTCGGCGTTCAAGGATATTCTCCTTATCTGATTGATAACTGAAAAGCTCTAATCATCACAAAAACCTATATTATCCCAGAATATCCGCAATCCTTTTGTATCTTTAATTCGTGAAATACCTTCTTCTGCTGCTTCTTTTGTCGGATAGACTTCTATAATATCTTTGGAATTTTTTCCACCTATCCTATATCTTACCTCAAAATGTCCGGTATCAATCTGCGTCAAAAACACGGTATCGACTTCATCAATCACAGCTAACTTATTCAACTTATTTAAACGGTTTTTAATCGCCTTCATTTAGTATCTTAGCCTCTAATACTTCTAATTGCTCCACTACCTCAACCATTTCAACTGCTTTATAAGCCATGTTTAAAACGCTCTGGGCGCTCTGTTGTCTAGCATACGGGCTTACTGTCTTATCAAGCATGATTTCCCTCAACACGTTTACCGCCTCAACGCTTGCATTCTGTAAAAGTGTAGTCGCTTCTTTAAGTTGTTCGCTACGTCTTTCACGGTAAATTCTCTTAAAGGTTGCATCGTTCAAGTAATTATAAGCCGTCTTTCTGGTGATCTCACTTAATTCACTAGCTTTTTTTACATTCCCAGTCATGAGATAATTGGCCATAAATATTTCTTTTTTTCTGCTTAATTCTGTCAAATACTAGTCACCTCGCTTTCTTCTACCATTCTTTTTAGTTCTTCTAACTTTTCTAGTCTTGCTTTTAAACTTCTAACCATTCCCCTACCTCGTGTGTAATTCTGTCTGATTTATGTAAAAAAAGGGGATTGCTCCCCTCCACATCACAAACCTAATAAACCACGTCTTTCTTTGCCCAGTAGTTTATCATATAGGGCTTTATCCTTCTCATATAGTTCATGTCTACGCTTGTAGCCCATAGCTTTAAACTCTTCAAGAGTTACAGCTTCCTCTTCGTAAGATTTTGAAATACTTTCTACGTTCTTTGCAAGCCCCTGCAGTAAGTCAGCTTGTCTCTTCTCTTCTTCGATTTCTTGAAATAGTTGTTTATGTTCATCTTTCATTATTGTTCTCCTTCAAAATAGTTAATACGATTCACAAAATATGCTAAATCATCTTTGGGATCTAAATAGCGGTATTGGCTTCCCATATAACCAGTTACACCACTATAAATGTAAGGCTTACTTACTCCACTATATTCTGGAGATGTATTCAGGCGGTCAAATAACTCTTCGATACCTGTTTCTCTTACCTCATCCGCCAATCTTTCAGCAGTATTTTTGTAATTTTCGTTATAATTTGCAATCAATTCCAAAAGCTCAATAGATTTCTGCTTGATTTCTTGGCGCTGGCGCTTCACTGTTTCATCTTGCTCTAATGCAGTTCCTAAATAACCTGATGCATTAATTTTTCTAGCGTCTGCTACGATTGAGTCAATCCGTTCTTTCTCAAGTTTTGTTCTTTGCTCTTTCATATCAGCAATATACTTTTCTTTTACGTTAATAGCTTGAAAATCTTCAAATGTTTGTACATCTGCTTTCTTGGATTTGATATCCTTAACTTCTTTTTCTGCTTTCTTGATTTCCTCATCAAAGCGATCAAAAATCTCTAATTGAGTCCGTACTTTGTCCATCTGGTTTTTCACTTCTTGCAATGTTGGCATTTCTTTTTCCTCCAATCTTCCCAAAAACAAAAGAGACATAGCCAAAATAGATTGCTCCACTTTATGCTATACCTCTGATTTTTTCAGTCAGTATTCTTTTTAAATATTATTGTTTTAGATTCCACGCTGGAGACAATCTCGCCGTCTTGTATTTTAAGCGTGATACTCCCAAACCTTGGAATCTCTAACAATTTTATTATACCATAACTTTTGAAATAAATAAAGCCATTTTGTATCTCCATTCGTTATCCTTTCATCTGTTTTAAGGGTGTCACTAGTAGTTACACCATTGCAAGGGGGTCGGTACTATCTACCCCATTTTGTTTTAGGTTTTGGGCAAAGTGTAGCCATTTTTGAATATCTAGCGGCTACGCATTCCGCCTTACAGCCCCAAGGGTTTTCGCCTTGTGTAGCCGTGTAGCCGTTTCATCTCAGAAAAAAATAATATATAACGCTATAGCTATTTAATTATATATACTTTTATAAAATATATATTTTGGCTACATTTATATTAAAAATTCAGTAATATCAAGGGTTTAGGGGTGTAGCCGTTTTTTTCGTCTTGTCTACACCTCTTTGAAACCCTTACAGTATCAAGGGTTTTCATCGTAGCCGTTTTTTTATCTTTTGGCTACACTGTCTACACTTTATTTTTTTATTTTAGCAAATCCGCGTTTGATACTTTTGCCAAATCGCAAGGACTCCCTTGCTTCCCAATCCTCTTTATTTTGCATGATTTTTTTAATCTTGTTTTTATCCTTTACGTTCGGTATCTTATCCGGATATACCTCTGTGAAAAATAAATTAATAGCCATCTTGTCACGTTCCACTAGTTCCCCATACTTTTCAATATCTAGGGTAATTTCTACACCGTTTGCGCCCATATGATAGCCATGATTTATCATGTCGTAAATGTAATAATATCTTGTTCTATCTGTCGGGGGGAACTGATACATTCTTTTTGGGTAAGGAGTGCCTAAATAGCGCTCCAAATCCTCAAGGGTTTCATCAACAAACTTGTAACGGCTTCTAACCTCATTTACTAGCTTTTCTTGCTCGTCTGTCAGGTTCAAGACTTGGTTAGCTCTCCAAGCCACCACCATAGCGCCCCAAAAGGCTCTACGGTCTTTCTCTGTCCACTTCCTGCCCTTATAGGCGGTGTCCTTGTGGACTTCCGCAACTAAAAAGCGCCTTTCTCCTGTCAGGTCGTTCAAATAATCATGGTCATTGGTCGCCCTCACGATAATAAAACTCTTAGGCAGTCGCCTATCACTGGAGGCGTAAGGCGGTCTAAACTCTAGCTTGGTTTCTGTGATGAATTTCTTCAATTCTGAAAAACTAGCCTTTTTACTGGCCACCATCTCATCATCAAATACACACCAGTTTCTGACCATTCTAGCCTTGTCATCTTTGTCTGTGAAGGTCTCAACGGTTGTAAAATACTTGTGAGTGAAAAGCCCCTCAAAAAACTGTGTCTTTCCTACTCCCTGCCGTCCAGTCAAGTCCAGCACAAAGTCAAACTTGATGGTAGGGTCAAACACCTTGGCAACCGCTCCACGGAAAAACAAATCCATGATAATACGGTTATATTCATCATCCTTGATATTGAGATAATGCCTTAAAATATCAAAGGGATCGCGCTGATTCACTAACTCTTTATACTCACTTTCGCAAGATTCCAGATAGTCTTTTAAGGGATTGTAGCTGTGTTCTCCAGCCACCACTTCCAAAATATCCGCTATGTCAGGCTTTTTATAGTCAAGCTTGTACTTGGTAGCAATATAAGCCCTAATCTCTCTGATAATCAGGTCATCGATCGCACCGCTCAGGGTTCTACCGTTTAGCTTCATTGGTCTAGTCACGTCGATTTCATAAGTGAAGACGTTGTACTGTATCGCCCCCTTTAACTTACTATCTCCGTTCAAAATCTTCTTGAGATTGTCCAAGTTGACTGCAAAGCCATCGCCTCTTGCTCTTTTTGCCAAGTTCAGGCTATTGTGTTCCTCATCGGTCTCCCTTGCTTGGGTCAAGTCCACCACTTCAGGCGGTGCTTGTTGCTGATCTTCTTCAATGATTTTATTTACAATGTCATTGCTATTCAAAAGCCACCTCCTTATAGAATTTTGTTGCTACTTCTAGGAAATAGCTTGCTAGGTCTTTGCGTTTAACGATTGCAGAAAACAAGTCCACTAACTGGCTAAAACTGTAGCCATTAACAAATAGCAAGCGGACAAAAAGCGAAGTCTCATATCTGGTATAAATCCCGTTACAAATCAGGTCAAAAATCCAACCCTTTAACTCCACTCCAAGCCCCTGCCGTTGCTCTGTCAATTTGTTTACCTCTAATTCTTTCAGGATCGTCAGCAAGTTAGGACTGGCCAAACCTATCTCTAAATCTCTGGCCAATTCCCAGCCCTTTACTTCTTCGCTTTCGTCTTTAACTGCCACATACAAGCCTTTGTAGTGGAAAGCTGTCAGCGCCTCGCCTATTGGCTCAAAATAGATAAATTTATAGTGATTGCCATTCTTCCAAACTTGGGTTGGGCTAGACTTGAGAAAGCCAAACAAAGGTAATTTATCAGCGGATAGAATTAACTCCAGCACTCTCATTCATCCACCCCCAGAAACTTCCAGATGTCGGTCACTAATTTTCAATTCCTCTTTGAGTTCAATTCTATTTATCAACTTAGTCAGTCTCTGCGGTGCTTTCTCATGTGCTTCCAGAATGCCATGCGTCAAATCATGCTCACTTTCTCGGCTTAGGCTAAACATATCCGCCCACCTCCTTAACTTTTATTTACAAAGGTTATTTGTCCGCTCGCTACCCCTTGCAAAATAGCTTTTTGAGTCTCTATGATTGTATCCAAGGTTTTCAAGATAGCTGTCTCAGCCTCTAAATCCAACGCTTGTTTTGTCAACAAGCCCCTAGTTACAGCTAACGTTGTTGCATTGTCCATACACGTAGCTAGAAAAATCTCTTTAGTAAAATAAGGTTCATCTGGTATTTTTTCACTATCAAGGTATATCTTCACTATGTAACTCATTCCATCCCTCCGTAAACTCTTACCCCTGCAAGCTGGATATATCGCCCATAATCAGGATTTAAATCCTCGCTAGGTGTTTCTATCGTCTGTTGGTTTTCTCGCTCTATTTGGGCGCTTTTTTTACGGTCTCGGTGGTTTAGATAAAGTAGTAAGCCAATCAATACCACGATTAAGACAGCAGCCTGTGTGTTGCTTATATCTAACTCATTCATGTTTTTCCTCCAATTCTTTGCGGTACATTCCGATAGTATTAACTAGATTTTCCTTTGTCTTGATAAGACAATCATAAGCAAGGTTAAAAATGGCGCTTTGCGTGTTATATTCCAAGGCTAAAAGTAGGGTCTTCTCTTGGTTGCTCATGTTTTTACTAAAAAAATGAGAAGTAGCCTCTAAAGCATTTTGAGCGGTGTTAAGTCCTAAGGTTAAATCATCTAGTTCATCTAAAATATTTTTAATTTCTTCTTTTGTCATGTTTGTTTCCTTTTTTTGTCTTTTACTATCCAGGATATCCTCACGCTTAGACTCGCCAAGTTGAAAGCGTGAGAAAGTACCAGTTTAAAGAGTTGGCGCTCTATGCTTTTCAAAACCTTTTCTAATTTGCTTGCCTGCTCTTCGGTTTTCTTAGTTTTTATTCATTTCGTTTACGGCTTTATCTGCTAGCCGTTGCCATTGTTTTCTAAATTCTTGTTCATCTATCCGCCCATGGAGAAAATCGCTTAGGGCGTAAGTTGCACGGCTGTAAAATCGCTTGGCTCTATCATAATTTGTCATTCTTTGCCTCACTTACTGCTTTTACTACCTTTTCTCTTAGTTTTGTAAATTCTTCGATAAATTCATCTTGAGATATAACCCCACGATTAAAAGTTATAATCAAGGCGCTTGCTCTTTTTGTGTATTGTTCCATCTGTTAGCCCTCCATCATGTCGTAAATTATAGCGCGGTGCTTTTTAGGGATATGCTTCATCGCGTCCAATATGTCACGCTCTGCTTTTTGTCGTGTTTCTGCTTTTACTGTTTTATCTTCTGCTATTTCAAAGGCGTTTTTTGCTACTTTGTAGTAGTCTAGTGATTGTAAAAAATGACCACGTTCAGACAGTTCTTTGTCTTCCAATTCCTCTTTTACCGTACCGTCCAAGAGTTCAAACTTGGAGTATACCCCTTTTTCTACTTCAAATCCTAGACGCTTGTTTTGTCTCAGATTGTAAAGGTTAACCCTGCAACTCTCCAAGTTGCGATAGCCTAATACTCCAGCGATTTCTTCTAAGTTTTTGCCCTCTAATTCAGGCAATTTTTCAGCAATATCCTTGAATTTTACTGCTTGATGTTGTTTTCCCATTGTATACCTCATTTTTTGGGTACGCAAAAAGCGCACTCTATTTCTATGTTTGACAAATAAGAGTACGCATGATAAGATATTTACGTACCTCATTCGTGGGGGCTGAGTCTGTTACGTTATCGCTTTGGTCGGTTGAGAACGTAGCAGGCTTCTTTTATTTTTGTGACTTTAAAAGTTGAATGCCTTTAACTATCGTGTCAGCTTTAGAAATATTCAAACTGTCAGCGACTTCTTGAATTTCGTTGTATTCGTCTGCTGTCAGTCTAACCTCTAATCGTTTATCACGCTTAGCATTTCCCTTTATAGGTCTTCCTGTTCTTGGGCTCATTATATCACTCCTTTACTTTTGCCCGTACTTTTATTATATACTTATGCACGGTATAATGTCAACCCCTAAACCGAAAAAAATTTAAAATCTTCCCAGCGTACCTTATTTTATTTTCAATGTACTAGCGGAAACCGCTGTATTATGCTATAATCTAGGTATAAATCTTACTAAAACCTCTTTAATAATAGCTTGTCTGCTTTTTGTTAAATTCGTTTTAGTCTTAGTGTGAAAGGCTTTGCGGTGTGGTTATTGCTAAGCCTTTTTTGTTGCAATCACGCGCTTCTTTGGCGTGTTTTTTTATTTCTGAATGCCATAGCCTTGATTTCCTGATAACTCATATTCAAGCCAATCATGGCTATTACCATGTCTTCAAAGGCTTGATATTGCTCCAGCTCGTCACTGGTCAAGCTATCGATGCCATTATAGCCTCCACGTTCTTCCCTTAACTGCTTAGCGTTCCTGTCGGTTACTGCTTTTAGTAGCAGGTTGTTCATAGTGCTATGCGCGTGCTTGGGTGCTTGTTCCCAGTTCTCAATACTGTCATGCAAGGTTTTTCTTTTTGGCTTTTCTAGCGCCCTCTGCATACGAAACTTAGAAAGCTCCTCACGCATTTCAAAGAAAGCTTTGACCAGGTTCATTTTGAATTTACGAACTGGTTCTGTATTTCGTAAGTAAGTGATTAACAAAGTAGCTTGTTGCTCGTTCAAAATATAATCTCGTACATTTTGCCCACTCTCTGAAGGTGAAATTTTAAATTGCACCTTTCCGAAGCTCTCAAAGTCCTCTCTGTGCTTATTCAGCAAAATCTTTAAATGTCTGTGCTTGATTTCTGCACATTCTGCAACAATGCTGCTTAATGTGTACGGCTCTTTCTTGCCGTCCATATAGACTAGTTCCATTGTGGTTCTACCTCCTGCATGAATCTGGTTAGCTTGCTTGTCAGACGGCTCTTCTCGTCCATATTCTGAGCCTCTGCAATGGCTTTGGCTAGTGTATAGATATAATACCGCTCTGCCTCTGCCAACGTGCCAGGGGCTTTTATAGTGGTCTGTGGTTCTTCCACCAATTCCCCAGCCATGTAGTAGCCATTTAGTCGGATTTCTTTCAGAATGTGCTTAACAACTTTTTTAAACTCTTTTGCTAGTGGTTTGCGTGACTGCGATAAAACTTCATAGACTCCGAACTCTGTCAACATATTCATTTCTCTTTTTTGACCTGCCCTAGATATTACATAGGTCAGCTTTTCATCATCATTTACCCGTTTTAGTAAATCCGTGAGTGGTTTGCATTTCATCGATGACCCTTGTATAGTTCCTCTTCATTGCTTGCCTGCCTTTCGTCAATCCCCAGTGGTAAAGCACCAGTGGAGTATCTTGTAGATGTAATATAGTATTGCGATTGTGTCGCTCCTTTCTATTCTTTCGTCTCTAGAAATTCATACAGCGTAACTCCCAAGTAACTAGATACTTTTTTTAACGTATCAAGACTCGGATTCTTTGCACGTTCATAGTACAAAGCCGTTAGAGTGCTTTTTGATAGCCCTGTTTCTCTTGCAACATCTGCCACCTTCAAGCGCTTCTTTGCTAAAATAACACGCATATTATTTTTCAAATACCTTACCCCTTTCCATTATCTTTAAAATCAACCTCCAGCAGAATAGATTGAAAAGTGTTGCACTGGAGATTGGTGTAATTTTTGTTCAACTTCAGTTGACAAAATCATTATATTGCAATTATTGTGCAATGTCAAGAGAAATATTAAAAATGATTGCACTTTTTTTGCACTCTTTGAAATTAATCGTGATATAATACATTTGAAAGGTGTTGATATAAATGAATAGATTGAAAGAACTAAGACAAGAAAAAAAGCTAACTCAACAAGAATTAGCGAATGAAATAGGGGTCACAAAAAGAACTTATATATATTGGGAAAAAGGTGAACGCCAAATTAAACCAGAAAAAGCCCAGCAACTAGCTGACTACTTCGGGGTAAGCGTTGGGTATCTGTTGGGGTATATTGATGATTCTGAAATATATGACGATGAAGTTGTAGTGGAGCCTGAAAAGGGGATGATTTTAGCTTACTCTTTGGAACGTTCTAACAAAAAGCTCCAAGAAAAGATGTTTAAAGACTTCATTGCATTTTTCCGTGATAACACTATCTTTGTCAGTGATGAAGAAATTTTATCTCTGTACTCCATGGTGCAGGCTATCAATCTTAATAATTCCACACCAAGAGGTACACATTTTACTAATTTACTTTTTTCTAATACCGACGAAGCCAAACAAATAATCAAATCTTACTCATTTGTTTTCGGTAACGAGTTTGCTAGAAATGATTTAGATGAGCAAATTCACGGGTATATCTCTGAAGAAACCAGAACAAAA
The DNA here is from genome assembly GCF_013276595.1 of Streptococcus sp. 10824. NCBI lineage: Bacteria > Bacillati > Bacillota > Bacilli > Lactobacillales > Streptococcaceae > Streptococcus > Streptococcus sp. 10824. The sequence continues at coordinate 9,547 of NZ_VMLH01000054.1, read as the reverse complement.
GAAAAAACCGAAAAACTCTTGAAAGTCTTACAATCAGCATATGGCGAACGCGACTACCTAGATTAGTAAGATTACAATCGGCGAAGTCGTGAGTATATATAGAGAGAATTAAAAACTCCCCCATATTCGCCAATAGCAACCATCTTTTCATGGTCTATTGTGCAAAAACGGAGGAAAATGAAGAATAGAAAGCCGATTTTACAGACTAAAGCGCAAAAATGGGCAAAAGTGACAAATAGAAAGGAGAATTATGACCTACTCACAAAACTATCTGGACGATATACTGGTACGCATGGCCTACCATTCTAGCGGTATTGAAGGAAACACTATTTCCCTACCCGAAACCGTCAGCATTATCTTAGAAAGCACCTTGCCACGCAACGGCAAAAGTATTCGTGAGTTTTATGAGATTGAAAACCATAAACAGGCCTTTTCTTATCTCTTGGACTCATTGGCAAACCATCAAGCTCTTACTGTGGGGCTGGTTCAAGATTTTCACGCCTTATTAGTGGATAGGCTGCAACATGATCGCGGACAATTTAAGCAAGTTCAAAATGCCATTATCGGGGCGGAATTTCAAACGGCTAGCCCAGCAGAAACGCCCTACTTGATGACACAATGGGCGGATAATACTGCTTATCGTTTGGAGCATGCTCAGAATGAAAAAGAAGTATTAGAGATTTTAGCAGACACCCATATCCAGATTGAACGGATTCACCCATTTAGCGATGGTAACGGTCGTACTGGTCGCCTGATACTTATGTACTTGGCTATGAAGTATCTAAACGCTCCTATCATCATCTCAAAAGACTCAAGGGCGCATTATATGGAATTGTTAGCAAACCAAAATGTAACGGGACTAGCTGACCTCTTCAAAAAGTCACTGGACTACGAAAGAATACGAAAAAAACAGTTTTAAAACAACAAAAAAGACAAGCTAGCTGCTGCTGACTTGTCTAATATCGCCTGAACTGAAATAACGGGAAAGATTCAGGCGATTAGTAGCATCTTGAGAGATTGGAAGCAGAAAGGTCTGGTTACTGTTGAGTTGGGACTCTTTCAAACCTCTTAGTCTACGCTATTATTATACCACTCTTGCATTTAAAAAGTGACTGACGGCATTTCTCACGCTCATCAGTCTATAACTCTCTAATGAAGTATAATGCGGTATAATTTAGACGATTTTCAACACTTTGGCATTTTAGGAACGCTTAAAGCGCTCTAAACAATATCAAAAAAAATAAAACTCTTGAAATATTGGGGCTTGTATGCTAGAATGAAAGCATAAAGGGAAAAACAGTGCTTCTAGCATATGTAACTAAAAAGCCCCACCGTTACAGCGATGGGGTTTTTTGCTACTCTCCCACTGGATCATAGCAATTTCCTTGGCCATGTCTAGCTTGATGATGTGGTCAACTTTGTTGTGACCCCCTCGTCCTGTTTGCTGCTCATTTTTGAGATGCAAAAAATCTTGATTTTCTGTTTAAAGGGTTAAATGCTACTTGCTACGTCTCTTTATCTATAACTTGAAAAGCTCAGATAAGACGTTAACAAGTAACGGAGCTAGAAAAAGGGAAAACAACTCTAGCATATATAACACCTCCCTTCTCTAAATTGAGGGGGCGAAAACATTATATCAAAAACACCCATCACAAACAAGCTCATATAAGCCCCATATCCGCCTTGTTTCATATTCTGGTACAATTTACCGTCTGACTGCTTAAAATCGAAAATAGGGGCATTCTCGTAGTCCCTCGCATGGTATAAACTCAAAATCTTTTCTAATTGCTTGCCTGCTGATGGAAAAAGGAGTAAAACCATGAAAATAACAGAATACACCAAAAAAGACGGGTCTACAGTCTATCGCTCTAGCGTCTACCTTGGTATCGATACCGTAACAGGTAAGAAAGTCAAGACGACTATATCAGGGCGAACCAAGAGAGAACTCAAAGCCAAAGCGCTACAGGCTCAAATCGACTTTGAAAAAGACGGTTCTACAGTATATAAAGCAGTTGAGATAAAGACTTACGCCGAACTGGTGGAGAATTGGCTGGAAACGTACTGCCATACAGTCAAAAAGGCAACACTTACAATAATCAAGAGTAGACTAAATAACTATCTACTTCCAGCTTTCGGAAACTATAGGCTGGATAAACTTACGCCCCCAATTATTCAGCACCAGGTAAACCAGTGGGCAAAAGAGTACAATCAACTAGGCAAAGGTTACCAAGAATATCCGCAACTTAACTCGCTAAATAAACGAATACTTAAATATGCCGTATCCTTGCAAGTTATCCCTTTTAATCCTGCCCGTGATATTATCGTCCCACGGCGTAAGGCAAAAGAAGGGCAAAAACTGAAATATCTGGATGATGATAACTTAAAAAAATTCTTGACTTACCTGGAGCAGCTGCCAAACACTTACAAAAATTTCTACGATACGGTGCTATATAAGACGCTTTTAGCGACTGGTTTGCGTATTCGTGAGTGTTTAGCCCTCAAATGGTCTGATATTGACTTACAAAACGGTACACTAGACGTAAATAAGACTCTAAACTGTGAAAAAGAAGTCACTACCCCTAAAACTAAATCAAGTATTAGGGTAATTGACTTGGATAATAAGACGGTGCTCATGCTGCGGCTTTACAAAAATAGACAAGCGCAAGTTGGTAGAGAAATAGGCTTAACTTATGAAAAAGTATTTTCTAATTGCTTCGACGAATATAGAGACGCTAGGACGCTTAGGCATAGACTTGAGAAACATTTAAAACTTTCTGACTGCCCTCGTTTAACATTCCACGCCTTCCGCCATACTCACGCTAGTATCTTGCTCAATGCCGGACTGCCTTACAAAGAAATACAAACAAGGCTAGGGCATTCTCAAATATCAATAACCATGGATACATATAGCCACTTGTCCAAAGACAACAAGAAAAACGCTACTTCATTTTATGAAAAAGCCATTGAAAAATTAAAAAGTTCTTAAAAAGTCCACAAAAAGTTTAAAAATCCATTAGCTCAATTGTGAAAAGTAGCTATATCAAAGGCTTTGCACGTCATACTTGAAATAAAGCACATTTCTCATAAAAATAAAAAAAGTCTGACGATTTTGTCAGACCAGAATCTTATATCCTAAAAAAGAGAAGAACAATTCTTCCCTCCAACTATCATTATTTAGCAGCTGCGTACAATTCATCTACTTTATTCCAGTTGATTACTGAAAAGAAAGCTTTGATGTAGTCAGGACGCACGTTGCGGTATTTCACGTAGTAAGCATGTTCCCAAACGTCCAAGCCCAAGATTGGTTTTTTACCTTCTGAGATTGGTGTGTCTTGGTTTGCTGTTGAAGTCACTTCAAGTTTCCCTTCTTTGTTGACAACCAACCATGCCCAACCTGAACCAAAACGAGTTGTTGCTGCTGCAGTGAAGGCTGCTTGGAATTCTTCAAATGAACCAAATGTTGCATCGATTGCTGCTGCCAGTTCTGCTGAAGGAGCTGTTTTCTCGGGAGTCATCAATTCCCAGAAAAGAGCGTGGTTCAAGTGTCCGCCACCATTGTTGATAAGTGCTTGACGGATATCAGCTGGGATAGATTCTACATCAGCAAGCAAGGCTTCAAGGTCTTCACCGATTTCAGGGTGTTTTTCTAAAGCTGCATTGGCATTGTTGACATAAGTTTGATGGTGTTTGTCATGGTGCAAATGCATTGTTTCCGCATCGATGTATGGTTCCAAAGCGTCGTATGCATATGGAAGTTCTGGTAAGATAATAGCCATCTGTAATACCTCTTTTTCTTTCTATATGAAAATGATAACGCAAACATTCACTTTTTTCAAGTTTTTTGCTTATAGATAAGGAAATCACTGACATACTTTCTAATAATACTCTTCGAAAATCTCTTCAAACCGCGTCAACATCGCCTTGCCGTAGGTATATGTTACTGACTTCGTCAGTCTTATCCGGCAACCTCAAAACGGTGTTTTGAGCTGACTTTGTCAGTTCTATCTGCAACCTNNTTTGAGCAGCCTGCAGCTAGTTTCCTAGTTTGCTCTTTGATTTTCATTGAGTATAAAATAAGCAAATCAGCAAGAAACCCACGACAAGATAATCCTGACGCGGGTTGTAGTTTCAACAAATGTCAATTGACCTGACTAGCAATCTGTAAGAGTGCCTTTTCAAAAAGGAAACCTTTTTCATAGAGTCCTGTCTTAATCTGATAGTCTGTCTCAATCAAGTAGGAAATTACTTGCTTCAAAAAGCTCAAAGAAAGTCCTCTTGAATCTCTTAATGCAAACTTGATTTGATAAGGATTTGGGTTACGTCCCAGATAACTACCTAAACTACTTGCAATCTGAGATTCTGTTTGGCCAGACTCCGCCAAAATCTTCACCTGAGTAAAAGTCCGAAATTGTCCCAGCATGACTGCAATCAGTTTGATTTCATCTTCCCCTTGCAAGGTCAAGTCTCTCACCAAATCGCGCGCCTGATCCATCTTTTTAGTCAGAATAAACTGAGTTAAATCAAAAATATTGTCCTGCAAGGTCTTGGGAATTGCGTTAACAATATCCTCTTCCTCGATAACAGAATCCGCCTTATAGGACTGTAAAAAGAGGAGATTTTTCTGGATTTCGCTAAATTGAAAACCCGACTTGACGAGAAGATTTTCAAAAGAATTATTGGTAAACTGCAGACCTTCTTTCTGGCTCCACTTTTGGAAATACTGGCGTAATTCTTGTTCTTTGGCTTCTACTGCATCAAAGACCTTGGCATCACGCTTAAGTAATTTTACCAGCCGTCTTTTGCTATCCAGCTTTCCTTCCGCAAAGATCAACAACTTGGTTGTTGGTGAAGGGTTATCAAGGTATTCCTCAAACGACTTGAGTTCATCATCTGTTAAAAAGCGTTTCTTGGCTGTTGTGATATCTACAAAATGGTCTAATATCACGATTTTCTCATCCGCAAAGAAAGGAAGGCTGACTAACTCCAGTTCCACATCCTTGTAGACCACTTCTTTCATATCAAAGTAGGCAAAGTTGAGGTCAGCAGAATCATAGCCAATCTGTTTCAATACTTGACTCTTCATAACTTCAAACTGACCCTGATCTGTCCCTGTAAAAAGGCTCAGGCTAGGTAAATTTGATAAAGTCAACTTCTGACTCTCTTCAATGGCTAGCATCTTCTCTCCTTTCTTCTGATTTTTCGATTTAATTTAGTCAATATAGCGCAATTTCCCACGGAAATCTTCTAAGCTCTCGTATCCTTTTTCCGCCATGATTGCTTTTAGTTCATTGGTAATGCGGTCAAAGGCACCGACGCCTTCTTTGTGAAGGGTGGTTCCCACCTGCACCATACTCGCTCCACAGAGAATATGTTCAAAGGCATCACGACCAGTCAACACGCCACCTGTTCCAATGATTTGGATCTGGGGATTTAAGCGTTGATAAAAGGCGTGAACATTAGCTAAAGCAGTTGGTTTAATATACTCTCCACCAATCCCCCCAAAACCATTTTTAGGACGGATAACGACAGACTCATCTTCTATATAAAGGCCGTTTCCGATAGAGTTGACGCAGTTGACAAACTTGAGCGGATACTTGTTGAAAATAGCTGCCGCTTGGTCAAAGTGAACAATATCAAAATATGGTGGCAATTTAATTCCAAGAGGTTTCGTGAAGTAGGCAAACACCTCTGCCAAAATCCGGTCTGTTGTCTCAAAATCATAGGCAATCTGAGGTTTACCTGGAACATTTGGACAGGAAAGATTTAGCTCAGTCAGACCACGAAAATCACTCTCTTGGACTTTTTTCAAGATAGTATGGGTTTCCTCTGGAGACATACCGACTAGAGATAAGAAGAAAGTTCGGTTTGGCTCTTTTTCCTGTAAATCCAAAAGATAATCCAAATAATAGTCTAAGCCCTTATTTGGCAAGCCCATAGAATTGATAGAACCAAGTGGGACATCTTGATAGCGTGGCTCAGGATTTCCCTGACGAAAGTCCAAGGTTGCTGTCTTAGTAACAAAGGTTCCTGCCGCTGAGTTTTTGACCTCTTCTAACTCCTCTATCGTCATACAAGCCACACCTGCTGCATTCATCAAGCAATTGTCAAACTCAAAACCAGCAATTTGTGTTTTCGTTGATACCATGATTCTAATCCTCCAGATTCTTTTTATTGCTAATATTATACCATAATTTTAATTCTAGGTTTACTAGATCCTGTGGTTCTATCTATTTATTCGGAAAAGAAAGTCTAGTGCAGAAGTCATGCTATGGAAATAGCTAGTGTATTGGAAGTTTGAATAAGACTTGGGTCACAGACTTTTGAATGAAGTCCAAGCAACAAGGAGAAATCTCAACCTTTGTCATTTTTAAAGAAATACATGTAAATCTCTACTTTCGCAAAATAGATTTTCAGAACAGTATCCCAGTATAGTTAAAAACTATAAAAAAGAGGGGAACTCCCTCTTAAAATCTTATTTTACTGCTTCTTTCAAAGCATCTACCTTGTCCAAACGTTCCCATGGAAGGTCAATATCTGTACGTCCCATGTGTCCATAAGCCGCTGTTTGACGGTAAATTGGACGCTTGAGGTCCAGCATTTGGATAATTCCTGCAGGGCGAAGGTCAAAGATTTTACGGGCTACTTTTTCAAGCTTGCTTTCAGCTACTCTTCCTGTACCAAAGGTATCGATACGAACAGAGACAGGCTGCGCAACACCGATGGCATAGGCCAATTGCACTTCTGCTTTCTTAGCAAGGCCTGCTGCAACGATATTCTTGGCAATATAACGAGCCGCATAAGAGGCTGAACGGTCCACCTTAGTCGCATCTTTACCAGAGAAGGCACCACCACCGTGACGAGAGTAGCCACCATAAGTATCTACGATGATCTTACGACCAGTCAAGCCTGAGTCCCCTTGCGGTCCACCGATTACAAAACGACCTGTCGGATTGATAAAGAATTTTGTCTTATCATCGAGATAAGAAGATGGAATAACTTCTTTGATGACCTTGTCAATCACATCTTGATAGATTTGTTCATTAGTAGCCTCTGGATCATGCTGAGTAGAAATAACGACTGTATCTACACGTACCGGACGGTCATTTTCATCGTACTCAACTGTAACTTGTGATTTTGCATCTGGACGGAGATAGCTAATTTCTCCAGATTTACGAAGTTCTGCCAGACGACGAACCAATTTATGACTGAGTGAGATTGGCAATGGCATGAGCTCTTCTGTCTCATCCACTGCAAAGCCAAACATGAGCCCTTGGTCACCTGCTCCAATCAAATCAAGTGGATCTTGGTCTGCATTTCCACGAACCTCCAAGGCTTCGTTAACACCTTGGGCGATGTCAGGAGATTGTTCCACCAAAGATGGGTGTACTCCTACAGTCTCAGCAGAAAAACCATACTCTGTATTGGTGTAGCCAATCTCTGCAATGGTATCACGAACCACACGGTTAATATCCACATAAGCATTTGTAGAAATTTCACCAAAAACATGGACGGAACCAGTATATACAGCTGTCTCAGCAGCAACGTGAGCTTCTGGATCCTCTGCTAAAATAGCATCCAAAATCGCATCTGAAATTTGGTCTGCAATCTTATCTGGATGTCCCTCAGATACAGATTCAGACGTGAATAATTTACGTTCTGACATAAAAATGTCCCCCCTTAAAAATAGTGTTATAGAGTTACAAAGTACTGATAGGTATTTCCATTATCTAAGAGTTACGACGCGAAAGAAATAAAAACGATACTTTTTTATTTATGAAGCTAGTAAGGCGCATAGGGTGACCGCAATATGGCGGCAACCGTAGAAAGACGAGCGACCTTGGAGCCGTCAGTCTTTGCGAGTCACAAACTCTTCGTAATAAATACCTACCATCTTATCGGGACTATATAACTTTATCATTATACCATTTTTAAACACAATTTGCAGTCTTTAATGTGGTATTTCGGTTTAGATAGTTCGTTCTCATAAAGCAAAAAGTTGGAGCTCAGTACTCCAACGATTTCTATTAAAATGTTTGGCGTTTTGCTTTACGCTCTGCACGACCGCGAGCACGACTTTCTGCACGCTTGGTTTTACGGCGCTTTTCATCAACTGCCCATTGAATTTTCTTCTTATAACCCGGTTTGACTTTTTTCTTTTTCTTTTTAACCAAACCAATCATTTCGATATCGAGCTTATCTTGTTTTTTCTCACGGTTGGCACGACGATCACGGTCATAGGTATCTTGAAATTCCCCGTCTTTGACCATCTTCGGAGTAAATTTAATTCCTAATTTCTCCAACTCACGGATATCCGAGTCATCACTTGGCTGGTAAAGGGTAATAGCTGTACCTGGTAGGCCGTTTCGTCCAGTTCGACCAACACGGTGCACAAAGAAAGATAAGTCTTGCGGAATGGCATCATTGATGACATGGCTGACACCTTCAATGTCAATCCCACGCGCTGCCAAGTCTGTTGCGACAATGTACTCAAAATCCAGATTTTTCACTTGATTCATGATACGCTTACGCTCACGAGGGGCAATATCCCCATGAATTTTTGCCACCTTCAAGCCTTGAGTAGTCAGATATGAATGTAATTCATCAGCACGCGTTTTAGTGTTAACAAAAATCATTGCCAAATAGGGTTGCATCAACTGAGTCAACTGGTAAATTTGAGCATTCTTGTCACGTCCCTTAGTAGAAATCAACCAATTATCAATGGTATCAGAAATGACCGTTTTGGTCTTGATTTTCTCCATGACAGGATTTGACAAATATTTTTTCAAGAATGGTTGCAACTTTTGTGGAATAGTCGCTGAGAAGACCATGAATTGCAGGTCTTTTGGAAGGCTGCCAGCAATCTTATCAACAGTTTCCAAGAATCCCATATCCAAGGTCATGTCTGCTTCATCAACAACAAATGTCTTGGCTTTATGAATAGCTAAATCACCAGATTTAACCAAGTCGTAGATACGGCCTGGCGTTCCGATGACAATATGAGGCTGGTTGCTTGCCAATTTCTCAATCTGGCGAGCCTTATCCGTACCACCCACATAATTAACTACACGAACTTCCACTTCTGAGTGGGCAGCAATCTGACGGGCTGCTTGGTAAATTTGAGTAGCCAACTCACGACTCGGTGCAGTAATGACTGCTTGTACACTATCGCTAGCTTCATCTAGTTGCTGGAAAATCGGTAACAAGAAAGTGTGAGTCTTACCTGAACCTGTTTTTGATTCACCGACTAGGTCACGACCTGCCAAAACAATAGGAATCAACTTGTCTTGCACCTCTGTTGGAGTTATAAATTTCAACTCCTCCAAGGCTTCTCTAATATAGTTTTTAAATTGAAATTTCGTAAATGACATACTATCCTCGATTCTATCTATCTTACCAATTATACCATATTTTATTTCATTTCAGTAGTCTCACTTATTTAGGCTATTTCCAGTAGCTTCTCTAGTCAGAAAAAGGCTGGAACTTCATGATTCCAACCTCTTTTCATACTCAATGAAAATCAAAAAGCAAACTAGGAAACTAGCCGCAG
>NZ_VMLH01000053.1:0-4733 GCF_013276595.1 Streptococcus sp. 10824 | reverse complement strand
TTGTGGATAGAACTGACAAAGTCAGTAACCATACCTACGGCAAGGCGACGTTGACGTGGTTTGAAGAGATTTTCGAAGAGTATAACACGCCTGACTGCTCATCTAATCTCTATCAACGTAGCTAAAAACATCTTCTTTGAAGTATTTTTGAGAAAGTTTAGCTAGAGTTCCATCTTCTTTTAATTCTTTAATCGCTTTTTCATACTCTTTAGCAAACTTCTCACCCTTTTCATCACGGTGAATCAAGGGATAGGTTGGAATTCCTTTATAAGGGAACCAGCTAAGTTTGTCCGCATATTGGTGGTAAGAACCATCATCTGTTGTCACCGCTTTTTCAAAAGACAACTTGATATCAAAGAAAGCATCATAACGTCCTTCTAAAACCCAAGCATAAGCATCTGCCACCTTGAAAGATTCAGCAGCTGTCAACTCAATTGGTGTATCCTTGTGCTTGTCATTATAGCTATTAATCACATTCCACTGGGCATTTTGAGGAGAGATGGGTACTAATTTTCCTTTATTTTTGGCGAAATCATCAATATTCTTATATTTAGCTTCATCTCCTTTTCTGACAGTAAAACCAATAATGCTGGCTCCTACTGGCTCAGATGGAATAATGAATTTCTTAGCCCGTTCATCTGTATACCAAGCACCTTTAGTTCCAATATCGTACTTGCCAGACTCAAGTCCAATCAAGAGATCATCATCACTAGTTCCAGTATACTCAAATTTATAATCTGCTAATTTCTCATCCACCGCCTTTAAAACAGCGACTTCATAACCATCTGATTCCCCTTTTTCGTCAATAAAATCATAAGGGACATAGTTTTGAGTATGGGCAACTTTTAAAGTTGTTACTTGTCCAGACGAAGCTGCATCTGCACCTTTAGCAGATGCTCCCGACAAAGTCCTACCAATAATCGTTGCTCCAAGCACTGCCACAACCGCAACTCCACCAACAATCCATGTTTTCTTACTCATATTCTTCTCCTTTATTTAGCTACTGCTTCTCTCACCCACTGGATACGCTCCACTGCAATATCGTTTGGAATGGTACAATCTGCTCCAAGTATGAGGCCATCTTTCCCTGTTTCTTCTACCAATCGTTTGGTTTCAGCCTGAATTTCTTCCTTACTGCCTCGATAGAGAAGGCCGTCTTTACCGTTTTCAAATCCTCCCAGAACAGCACGACCCTTGAAAATCTCACGACCTTCTTTTAGGCTAATCCCTTCTGTACCAACTGCCCAGTTAAAAACATGAGCTGGATAGTCGGCAAAGATATGAATATCGTTTCGGGCTCCTTCATAGCCACAGATATGAAGGATATTTACCCCACCAACCGACTTAGCCGCATTTAAAACAGTCAGTTCACTCGGCTCAATAATCTCCTGATAGGCTTCAGCAGAAACACGCGCATCCTGAATACTTTGCACACTGAGATAAATACCATCTACTCCTGCATCTTTAATAATAGCTTGACTCAAGCTAGCGATATCTTGCGCAATCACATCAAGTACTTTTTTCAATTTCTGAGAATCTTGAACTAAGAAGTCTGCAATGAGATCATCTCCACCAGACACTTCTCCAAGTAACCATTTGAGGTAGGTCACAGGCGCAAAAATATTGTAAATAGCAACAATATCTTCCGTAAACTCCTGCTTAATCTTCTTCACTAATTCTACCTGCTCTCTAATCCACAGATGATCTTCACCCAGAGGTTGAATCTCCGACAGCTCTTGGAGTGACTTTCCTTTGGCAATAACTGGATTTGGATAAGCAAAATAGCCATCACTCATCAACTTGATAAAGTCTGGATGTAGGTCACGGATAAAACGTTTGTGACCTTGTATGTTCTTTTCAATAATCACAGGATTGGAAAATCCCTTTAACCATTCCTCTTCTGATGTAAAGTGGTGCCAAAAACCTACAGGTACACGGCCAACCACTTCTCCTCTAAATGCTTTTAAAACCCAGTCTCTTTTTTCTGACATCTCTATTTTCCATTTCTTTCTTTTTCAACTAATAAAACACTGGCAATATCATTGGTTTGAATAAAGGGAAGACTTCTCTTCTGAAAATCCTGAATCCCATGACATCTTGGCCCTTCCTTACAAGCAAGTCCCTTTGTAAGACTGATCGCAAGTAAGATGACAAAGCCGAGGGCCGTCCCTACCAATAGCCACTTTTTTCTTTTCATAAGGCTCTCCTATTCTAACATAGCAGCCTGACGAATCCAGTCCAATCTTTCTAATTCAAAGTCATCTGGAACCGTGCAATCCGCTCCAAGAAGGACTCCTCTAGTCCCAGCTTCAGCCAACAATCGTTTGGTTTCCTCTTGTAGTGCAGCCTTTCTACCTCCATAAAGCAGGCTCTGCTTCCCATTTTCAAAACCACCCAAGACCGCTTTGCCATGAAATAGCTCCTGACCTTGAGGTAAACTGACTGCTTCATGGTGGGTTGCCCAATTGAAAACCTGGGCTGGATAATCTTTGAAAATAGTCACATTGTTACTGGCACCTTGGAAACCGCAGATATGCAGGATATTTACCCCACCTACCTGATTGGCAGCTTCTAAAACCTTTATGTTACTTGGCTCAATATAGGTCTGATACAATTCTGCTGTGATGCGCTCATCCTGAATTTCTTGTGTACTGAGATAGATTCCATCTGCTCCACCATCCTGAATGATTTTTTTAGTTAGGATAGCGATATCCTCAGCTATCACGTCTAAAACATCCCTGAATAGCTCTGGATTTTCAAGAAAAAGATCTGAAACCTCCTTATCACCTCTAGAAGTCTCTGTACGAAACCACCTTTTCAAATAGGAGATCGGAGAAAAAATATTGTAAAATGATGCAATGTCCTCAGTGAAGGTTGCTCGAATAGCCTCTACCACTTCTACTTGTTGCTGAATCCAAGGATGGTTTTCACCAATCGACTCAATAGAAGCTAACTCCTGAAGACTTGTAACCTTAGGACTGTAGACATTACTTGGATAAATGAAAAATCCGTCACTCATCATTTTGACAAAATCAGGATGGATTCTTTCAACGTACTTCCGATGTCCCTCTACACTTTTTTGAAAGATACGTGGATTATTTAAACCTTGTCCTTTTTCCTCCAGTATTACAAAATGAAACCAAAAGCCAACAGGAACCCGTTCCACCTCTTCTCCTCGAATAGCTCTAAAAACTAGCTCTCTTTTACTTGTCATACTTCTCTCCTTCCATTTGGATTGAAACCATCTTACCACTCCTTTTGACCTTTTCCCAATATATATTGACTATCGACTTGATTGGGATTGTTTATATCAATAGAGAAAAAAATCTCTGAAAAGCTTGATTTTACTAGCTTTTCAGAGATTTTTTCTGTTTATTGCTTTTTAAAATAGTTGTTATATAGATTTTTTATCAGCCTGATTAGTATTTTTTATTAAGCCTCTTTCATGGCAAAGTAAGCCCGGACTTTGGGTGCTACTTGTGTTCCGAATAGTTCAATAGCTCTCAGAACCTGATCATGAGGCATAGAACCAAGAGGTAGGTGCAACATGAAGCGGTCCAAATCTAAATCCTCTATCATGCGAATCAATTTTTCGGCCACCTGATCTGGATTGCCCACAAACATGGCGCCATTTGATCCTACCTGCTCCAAATATTGCTTATAACGCAATTCTTGCCAGTGTGGACGGTCTTTGGAAATAGCATCCACCACTTGCTTGGTCGGATGGAAATAATCTTTCACCGCTTGCTCGCCATCCTCAGCAATCCAACCCCAAGAATGAACTCCAACCTTTAGTTCCTGACTGGCATAACCCGCTTCGCTCCCAATCTCACGATAAGCCTGAATCAACTTTTTAAAATAACGAGGGTTACCACCAATAATGGCATAGACAATCGGTAGGCCTGCCTGAGCAATCTTCACTGTTGATTCGACATGACCACCTGTCGCTATCCACAAGGGTAATTTGTCCTGAACTGGACGAGGATAAACTTCTTTACCAGCAATCGTTTGGGTCAATCGACCTTTCCAGTCTAGCTTTGTCTTTTCATTGACTAACTGGAGCAAGTCTAATTTCTCATCAAAAAGGGCTTCGTAGTCTTTCAAATCATAGCCAAACAGAGGAAATGATTCCGTGAAAGAACCCCTTCCAGCCATAATCTCCGCACGTCCATTTGACAAAGCATCGATAGTGGCATATTGTTGGAATAAGCTAATCGGATCCATGCTCGAGAGAATGCTGACTGCACTGGTCAAACGGATTTTCTTGGTATTGACTGCCCCAGCTGCCAGGACAATCTCTGGGGCTGATACTGCAAAATCCTCTCGATGGTGCTCACCAATCCCATACACATCCAAACCAACCTTGTCAGCCAGTTCAACCTCTGCTAGCAACTGGCGAATGCGTTCGTCATGACTGTAAGTTTGCCCAATCCCTTCAAGCTCCGTTGTTTCCCCAAATGTTGAAATTCCCAATTCTACCATTGTGACTCTCCCTATCTACTCTGTCCTTCAATTTGAAAAATTATTCTAATACTCAATGAAAATCAAAGAGCAAACTAGGAAGCTAGCCGCAGGCTGCTCAAAACACTGTTTTGAGGTTGTGGATAGAACTGACGAAGTCAGATCAAAATACTGTTTTGAGGTTGCAGATGGACGCTGACCTGGTTTGAAGAGATTTTCGAAGAGTATAAAATGATTTTACTGCTTATATAGTCATTTAGTTTTAAAAAGCG
>NZ_VMLH01000052.1:0-42436 GCF_013276595.1 Streptococcus sp. 10824 | reverse complement strand
GGCAAGGCGACGTTGACGCGGTTTGAATTTGATTTTCGAAGAGTATTAAAACTATCTAATCCTAAAGTTTAACTCTCATGGGACAGTCTACAAAGTGCAAATCCTCCTCTAGAAAACTTGAATTTAGATGCAAGGGGCACAAAGGTCCATAGAAAATAGATAGGAATTAGAAACAGGGAGGTAGCCCCTCCTGATTTCCTTCTTTAGATAGATTACATCTATTTTTTATTAAAAATACTGTATTCTTATCTATTTCACACTTTTCTTCTATTAAAAAGCAAAATCATGCTATCAAATCAAGCTTAAAAATTTTTTAAAATTTTTGTCAAAAACACTTGCAACCGTTTTCTATTTGTGCTATACTAAGGTCATAAAGGAAAACGTTTGCGTTTCCTTATCAATAAAACTTGTTATTCTTTAGGAGGAATACACTATGTCATCTAAATTCATGAAGAGCGCTGCGGTGCTTGGAACTGCTACACTTGCTAGCTTGCTCTTGGTAGCTTGCGGAAGCAAAACTGCTGATAAGCCTGCTGAGTCTGGTTCATCTGAAGCGAAAGAAATCACTCTTTACGTTGAGGACCAATACAAAGCTTATGCTGAAACAGTTGCTAAAACTTATAAAGAGCAATCAGGCACAACAGTTAACATCAAATCTGGTGACCAACTTGGTGGGCTTGACAAACTTTCTCTTGACAACCAATCTGGTCAAGCTGCTGACGTTATGATGGCTCCATACGACCGTGTGGGTAGCCTTGGTTCTGACGGACAACTTTCAGAAGTGAAATTGAGCGATGGTGCTAAAACAGAAGATACAACTAAATCTCTTGTAACCGCTGCTGACGGTAAAGTTTACGGTGCTCCTGCCGTTATCGAGTCACTTGTTATGTACTACAACAAAGACTTGGTAAAAGACGCTCCCAAAACATTTGCTGACTTGGAAAACCTTGCTAAAGATAGCAAATATGCCTTCGCTGGAGAAGATGGAAAAACTTCTGCCTTCCTAGCTGACTGGACAAACTTCTACTATGCATACGGACTTCTTGCTGGTAACGGCGCTTACGTATTCGGACAAAACGGTAAAGACCCTAAAGACATCGGTCTTGCAAACGACGGTTCTATCGCAGGTATCAACTACGCTAAATCTTGGTACGAAAAATGGCCTAAAGGTATGCAAGATGGTACAGCTGCTGGAAACCTAATCCAAACTCAATTCCAAGAAGGTAAAACAGCTGCTATCATTGATGGGCCTTGGAAAGCTCAAGCCCTCAAAGATGCTAAAGTAAACTACGGTGTTGCGACTATCCCAACTCTTCCAAATGGAAAAGAATATGCTGCATTCGGTGGTGGTAAAGCTTGGATCATTCCTTCAAGTACTAAGAACCTTGAAGGCGCACAGAAATTTGTAGACTTCCTTGTTTCAACTGAACAACAAAAAGCTTTCTACGATGCAACTAACGAAATCCCAGCTAATACTGAAGCTCGTTCATACGCTGAAGGTAAAAACGATGAGTTGACAACAGCTGTTATCAAACAATTCAAGAACGCTCAACCAATTCCAAACATCTCTCAAATGTCTGCAGTTTGGGAACCAGCTGCTAACATGCTCTTTGATACTGTAAGTGGTCAAAAAGATGCTAAAACAGCTGCTAACGACGCTGTAACATTGATCAAAGAAACAATCAAACAAAAATTTGGTGAATAAAAAATTTGTTCAAGGGGGGTGGAATTCAAATCCCCCTTTGAATTTATCAATAGAGACACAAATAATTTAGCTTTCTTATAAAAAAAGTAGTATCCTATGAAAGGAGTTATTATGGAAAAGCAACAACCTAGTAAAGCAGCCCTGCTGTCTATCATTCCTGGGTTAGGACAGATTTACAATAAACAAAAAGCCAAAGGTTTTATCTTCCTTGGTGTAACCATCGTATTTGTCCTTTATTTCCTAGCACTTGCAGCACCTGAATTGAGCAATCTCATCACTCTTGGTGACAATCCCGGTCGTGATAATTCCCTCTTTATGCTGATTCGTGGTGCCTTCCATTTAATCTTTGTAGTCGTTTATGTACTCTTTTATTTCTCAAATATCAAAGATGCATATACGATTGCAAAACGCATTAACAATGGAATTCCAGTTCCACGTACCCTCAAAGACATGATCAAAGGGATTTATGAAAATGGTTTCCCTTATCTCTTGATTATTCCATCTTATGTTGCCATGACCTTCGCGATTATCTTCCCAGTTATCGTAACCTTGATGATCGCCTTTACCAACTATGACTTCCAACACTTACCACCAAACAAATTGTTGGACTGGGTTGGTTTGACAAACTTTAGTAATATCTGGAGTTTGAGTACCTTCCGTTCTGCCTTTGGTTCTGTTCTTTCTTGGACCATCATCTGGGCTTTGGCAGCCTCAACTTTACAGATTGTGATTGGTATCTTCACAGCTATCATTGCTAACCAACCATTTATCAAAGGAAAACGTATCTTTGGTGTTATTTTCCTTCTTCCTTGGGCTGTCCCAGCCTTCATCACTATCTTGACATTCTCAAACATGTTTAACGATAGTGTCGGAGCTATCAACACCCAAGTATTGCCAATCTTGGCTAAATTCCTTCCTTTCCTTGATGGCGCTCTTATTCCCTGGAAAACAGACCCAACTTGGACTAAGATTGCCTTGATTATGATGCAAGGTTGGCTTGGATTCCCATACATCTACGTTCTGACCTTGGGTATCTTGCAATCTATTCCTAACGACCTTTACGAAGCAGCTTATATTGACGGTGCCAATGCTTGGCAAAAATTCCGCAACATCACTTTCCCAATGATCTTAGCTGTTGCGGCACCTACTTTGATTAGCCAATACACCTTCAACTTTAACAACTTCTCTATCATGTACCTCTTCAACGCTGGAGGACCTGGTAGTGTCGGTGGTGGAGCTGGTTCAACCGATATCTTGATTTCATGGATTTACCGTTTGACAACAGGTACATCTCCTCAATACTCAATGGCGGCAGCTGTCACCTTGATTATCTCTATCATTGTCATCTCAATCTCTATGATCGCATTCAAGAAACTACACGCATTTGATATGGAGGACGTCTAAGATGAATAACTCAATTAAACTCAAACGTAGACTGACTCAAAGCCTTACATACCTTTACCTGATTGGTCTATCAATTGTCATTATCTATCCACTTTTGATTACCATTATGTCAGCCTTCAAGACTGGTAACGTAGTAGCCTTTAAACTAGACAGCAACGTCGACTTTAGTTTTGCTAACTTCCAAGGCCTCTTCACTGAAACCTTGTACGGTACTTGGTACCTCAACACCTTGATCATTGCCTTGATTACCATGGCTGTTCAAACAAGTATCATCGTACTTGCTGGTTATGCCTACAGCCGTTACAACTTCTTGGCTCGTAAACAAAGTTTGGTCTTCTTCTTGATCATCCAAATGGTGCCAACTATGGCCGCTTTGACAGCCTTCTTCGTTATGGCGCTTATGTTGAACGCCCTTAACCACAGCTGGTTCCTCATCTTCCTCTACGTTGGTGGTGGTATCCCGATGAATACTTGGCTCATGAAAGGCTACTTCGATACAGTGCCAATGTCTTTAGACGAATCTGCAAAACTAGACGGTGCAGGACACTTCCGCCGCTTCTGGCAAATTGTTCTTCCACTTGTTCGCCCAATGGTTGCCGTACAAGCTCTCTGGGCCTTCATGGGACCTTTCGGGGACTACATCCTCTCTAGTTTCTTGCTTCGTGAGAAAGAATACTTTACTGTTGCCGTGGGTCTCCAAACCTTCGTTAACAATGCGAAAAACATGAAGATTGCCTACTTCTCAGCAGGTGCTATCCTCATCGCCCTTCCAATCTGTATTCTCTTCTTCTTCCTACAAAAGAACTTTGTTTCAGGACTTACAAGTGGTGGCGACAAGGGATAATTTATCCCCGCCACCCTTTTTCATTTTATACTCTTCGAAAATCTCTTCAAACCACGTCAGCTTCCATCTGCAACCTCAAAACACTGTTTTGAGCAACCTGCGACTAGCTTCCTAGTTTGTACTTTGATTTTCATTGACTATTAGCGATTGTCACTGTAAGTAATGTCCTTACAACAAGCAATTTTTCTCCTAGACTTGAAATAAAGCGAATTTAACTATATAATAATACTCATATAGAAAACACCTTTTAGAAAGATACCTATGCTTCCATATCCATTTTCTTATTTTTCAAGTATTTGGGGATTTCGTAAGCCCCTGTCCAAACGTTTCGGGCTCAACTGGTTTCAACTACTCTTTACCAGTATCTTCCTTATCAGCTTGTCTATGGTACCCATTGCCATCCAAAACAGCTCCCAGGAGACTTATCCGCTAGAAACCTTTATCGATAATGTCTATGAACCATTGACAGATGAGGTTGTCCAGGATCTCTCTGAACATGCTAGAATTGTTGATGGTAAGCTAACTTATACAGGAACTGCCAATCAAACGCCTTCTCTTGTGATTAGCCCCAGTCAAAGCAAGGAATTACCTAAGGACTTGCAACTGCATTTCGACACAAAAGAACTGGTCATCAGCAAGGAAAGTAAAGAGTTGACACGCATCTATTACCGAGCTATTCAGACTGAGAGTTTCAAAAGCAAAGACAGCTTGACCCAAGCAATTTCTAAAGACTGGTACCAGCAGAATCGTGTCTATATCAGTCTCTTCCTAGTTCTCGGTGCGAGCTTCCTCTTTGGTTTGAATTTCTTTATCGTCTCTCTAGGGGCGAGTCTTCTCCTTTATATCACTAAGAAATCCCGACTCTTTTCATTTAGAACCTTTAAAGAGTGCTATCATTTTATCTTGAACTGTTTAGGATTGCCGACTCTGATTACGCTTATTTTGGGATTATTTGGCCAAAATATGTCAACCCTGATTACTGTACAAAACATTCTTTTTGTTCTGTATCTGGTCACTATCTTTTATAAAACACATTTCCGTGATCCAGATTACCATAAATAGGAGATTTTTATGCCCGTTACGATTAAAGACGTGGCCAAGGCTGCTGGTGTTTCACCTTCAACCGTAACCCGTGTTATTCAAAATAAATCAACCATTAGCGACGAAACAAAAAAACGCGTTCGCAAGGCTATGAAGGAGCTCAATTACCATCCCAACCTCAATGCTCGCAGCTTGGTAAGTAGCTATACTCAGGTGATTGGTTTGGTTCTTCCTGATGACTCAGACGCCTTCTACCAGAATCCTTTCTTTCCATCGGTTCTACGTGGCATCTCTCAAGTCGCATCTGAAAACCACTATGCCATTCAGATAGCAACAGGGAAAGATGAGAAGGAGCGCCTCAACGCTATTTCACAAATGGTCTACGGCAAGCGTGTAGATGGGCTAATCTTTCTCTATGCCCAAGAAGAAGACCCTCTCGTAAAACTCGTAGCAGAAGAACAGTTCCCCTTCCTTATCTTAGGTAAATCTCTATCTCCTTTCATCCCACTTGTAGACAACGACAATGTTCAAGCTGGTTTTGATGCAACCGAATATTTCATCAAAAAAGGCTGCAATCGTATTGCTTTTATCGGAGGAAGCAAAAAGCTCTTCGTGACCAAAGACCGTTTAACAGGCTATGAACAGGCGCTTAAGCATTACAAACTTACCACTGACAACAATCGCATCTACTTTGCCGACGAGTTTCTGGAAGAAAAGGGCTATAAATTTAGCAAGCGATTATTCAAGCACGATCCACAAATTGATGCTATCATCACAACCGATAGCCTCCTAGCTGAAGGTGTTTGTAACTATATTGCCAAACACCAGCTGGATGTCCCTGTTCTCAGCTTTGACTCGGTTAATCCCAAGCTCAACTTGGCAGCCTATGTCGATATCAATAGCCTAGAACTTGGTCAAACATCATTTGAAACGATTCTTCAGATTATCAACGATGCTAAAAGCAATAAACAAATTTGTTACCGCCAGTTGATTGCCCATAAAATTATAGAAAAATAAAAACCAGCTCACGCTGGTTTTTTTGGTCACTAATTATCTATCTCAACAAACCTTCCTAGAATATGAACATTTTCCGAGACAGAGACAAAGGCGCTTGGATCCACTTGTGTCATAATCTGTTTAAATTCATTAAACTCTGCACGTGTAATGACAGTGATTAGAACTGCCTTTCTCTCGTGATTATAGGTTCCTTCTGCATCGTGGATCATGGTTGCTCCGCGGTGCAATTTTTTATGGATTTTCTCAATTACTTTATCTGGATGATTGGTCACAATCATAGCCTGCATGCGTTTTTGCTTGGTAAAAACAGCGTCTGTTACACGGCTAGAGACAAAGATGGTAATCATAGAGTAGAGAGCGTATTTCCAACCAAAGGTCAAACCTGCTATCAGCATGATGGTCCCATTTACCAAGAGAGAAATACTACCGACATTCTTACCTGTTTTCTTGCGAATAGTCAGGCTGACGATATCCGTCCCACCACTGGAGATATTGTTTCGAAGAGCAAAACCAATCCCCAAACCCATAACAACACCCCCAAAAAGGGCATTGATAATGGGATCCTCCGTCAAGGTTGCCACAGGGACAAACTGGATAAAGAAGGAACTCATAGACACCGTGATAAAGGTAAAGACAGTAAACTTATGGCCAATCTGATACCAAGCTAAGACCATCAAAGGGAAGTTAATGGCGTAGAAGGTTAGCGAAATCGGAATATGAAAACCAAACCAGTGATTACTCAAGGCAGAGATAATCTGTGCCATACCTGTCGCACCACTCGAATACACATGCCCTGGTTGAAAAAAGAAATTAACTGCTACTGCTGATAAAAAACCATAGACCAGAGAGGCCGAAATCTTCTCATCATACTTTTCTCGAGAGATACTTTGTAAGACACGTAAAATTTTTATCTGATAAGCAAAGCGGCGCAGATAATAGCGCCACCGCTTAATTCGTTTTGCTTGTTTCATCTTCTTCTACTTGTAAGCTGAGTTCCTCTAGTTGTTTGAGTGCTACTGTTGATGGAGCTTGTGTCATTGGGTCACTTGCCTTGTTGTTCTTAGGAAAGGCAATGACTTCACGGATATTTTCTTCTCCTGCTAAGAGCATGACAAAGCGGTCAAGCCCGATAGCCAAGCCACCGTGTGGTGGGAAACCATAGTCCATGGCTTCAAGAAGGAAGCCAAACTGGTCATTTGCTTCTTCGGCTGAGAAACCAAGAGCCTTGAACATGCGTTCTTGAAGGTCTTTTTGGTTGATACGAAGACTACCACCACCAAGTTCGTAACCGTTCAAGACGATATCGTAAGCAATGGCACGAACCTTAGCCAAATCACCTTCTAATTCGTGAGCTGTTTCTTCCTGTGGAAGAGTAAACGGATGGTGGGCACTCATGTAACGGTCTTCTTCTTCAGACCATTCAAACATTGGCCAGTCAACCACCCAAAGGAAGTTGAATTTATCATTATCAATCAAGCCAAGCTCTTTGGCAATACGTCCACGAAGGGCACCAAGAGTTGCATTCGCCACTTCAAGCGTATCTGCCACAAAGAGAACCAAATCCTTATCCTCAAGCGCAAGCGCTGCTGTCAATTCTGCTTGGATGCCAGTCAAGAACTTGGCAACTGGTCCATTTAATTCTCCATCAACAACCTTAACCCAAGCAAGACCTTTGGCACCGTACTGTTTGGCTACTTCCGTCATCTTGTCGATGTCTTTACGTGAATAGTCGTCCGCAGCTCCTTTGACCACAATGGCTTTTACAGCAGGTGCTTCTGAAAAGACTTTAAAATCAACACCCTTGACCACTTCTGTCAAGTCCTGAAGCAACATGTCAAAACGGGTATCTGGCTTGTCAGAACCGTAAAGAGCCATCGCATCATCGTATTTCATACGAGGGAATGGTAGCGTTACTTCGATGCCTTTTGTTTCTTTCATCACGCGCGCAATCAAGCCTTCTGTAATATCTTGGATTTCTTGCTCCGTAAGGAAAGACGTTTCCAAGTCGACCTGAGTGAACTCAGGCTGGCGGTCTCCACGCAAGTCCTCATCACGGAAACATTTAACGATTTGGTAATAACGGTCAAAACCAGCATTCATCAAGAGCTGTTTCGTGATTTGTGGACTTTGAGGAAGGGCGTAAAAATGCCCTTTATTGACGCGAGACGGTACCAAATAGTCACGCGCCCCTTCTGGTGTTGACTTAGAAAGGAATGGTGTTTCCACGTCGATAAACTCCAACTCATCCAAGTAGTTGCGGATAGAGTGGGTCACCTTAGCACGAAGTTTAAGATTTTCCAACATCTCTGGACGACGAAGGTCAAGGTAACGGTAACGCAAACGTGTATCGTCATTTGCCTCAATGCCATCCTTAATCTCAAATGGTGTTGTCTTAGCTGTGTTAAGCACAATAAGAGCTGTCACGTTTAACTCAACTGCACCAGTTGGCAACTTATCATTGGCTTGCTCACGCGCAGCGACCTGTCCAGTCACCTCGATAACAAATTCGCTACGAAGGCTTTCAGCTGTTGCCATAACCTCTGCAGATACTTTTTCAGGGTTGATAACCAACTGCATGATTCCTTCACGGTCACGAAGGTCGATAAAGATCAAACCACCGAGGTCACGACGACGGCCAACCCATCCTTTCAAGGTTATTTCTTGTCCGATGTGTTCCTCACGAACACGACCAGCATACATACTACGTTTCATGTTTTCTCTCCTCTTTTATTCTGTTACTATTTTACCATAAAAGCGCAGGCTCTTCATGAAAATCAGCAGAAAAGTTTGCCAGTCTTAAAAAATCAGGTAAAGTCCCTAAAAATTAGCGCCCATACAAAAATCCGATGAAGTTCATCGGACTCTTTTATTTTGAATTTTTGCCTGCTTTACGCTTTTCAGCCATTTCGGCTGCCTTTCGAGGCAAGACAATTTCCGTTGTGTAAGCTGTCCCAAAGCGCAAGACACCTGCAATAGGGGCAAAGACAACTGCCAGATAGTTGTAGAAGAAATCGCCCTTAAAGGCATAAGCTAGCGCTCCAATGATGAAAAATAGAACAACTGCTTGAATCACTGCTAATAAAATTACTCGTTTCATGTGACCTCCTGACTCTATTATAGCATGAGAATCATCAAAAAGCCGACTAAATTATTCAAAGCGTGGAGAGAAATACTGTAGACCAGACCTTTTCTGCTAATATAAGCCAAGCCCAAGCTAAAACCAAGGCTAAAATAGACAAAAAATTGTTGCACATCACCTGGGAAATGAATCAAGGCAAACAAAACACTCGATACCAGAAGAAAAATCAGAGTTTGTTTACTATTGTCCTGCTTAGGAAAGAGGTAGCGTGCTAACATCCCTCTAAAGATAAGTTCTTCCGTCAAAGGAGCAAAAATAACGACCGCAAAGAATGAGAAAAGTGGTTGAGACAAGGTCAAGTCTATCGCTATTTGCTGATTTACTGAAGGATCATTTGGCAAGAAGAATTGAACGACCAGAGATAAGAACCAAACCAAGGCAGGAAGCCAAATAAATCGGTTGAAGCCACTCTTCTCAATACGAACAGGACCTTTCTGATACCATTTGTAAATGCCGTACACATAAACTCCAGCCAATGCCACATAGAGCAAGGTCACAGCATAGGGTGAACCGCCTAAGGCAAGCGACGTAGTCGCGAGCCCCTGAATGAAGCCATAGATGAATAAAAAGGATAGAAAGGCTAGAAGAAACCAGCCAAGGTTTTTAAGTAATTTCATATAAATCTCCTATCTTGCTTTATAGCTATTTTTCAATACAAAGAGGTTTGCTATTCCTAACACAAGTACCCAGGCAAGTAACATACCAATATTAGAAAAAGATATTTCCCCACCTTTTTTATTTAAAAGATTTACAATTGGACCAACAAAAGAGTAATCCAACACTTTCTGAGCCGTATCATTTTGAAGAGCAATCATAGGTAAAAAAGAGACAATTAACATAGGGAAGATACTATAAACTTGCGCTTTAGATTGAGTATCTGATACCGCACCGATTAGAAGGTTGAGAAAAATAACACTAATAGTTGCTAAGACCAAATAGATAACGTAGGCAAATAAATAACCAGATACATCTACTTTGAGATAGATGGGAAGTACAATCATAGCAAGTAACATTATAAGAATAGGGAGAACAAGCATACTGAAAGTATATTCTGTTGCTGTCACACCACTTAGGATGAGTGATTTAAGATTTCGTTTTTCCTTATCTTCTGCCATCATAATCGATACCATATAACCACTTCCCATGCTCAAGACCATCGTCAAGCTAGCAGATAGTAAAAATAGGCTCAATTGTCCATTCTTATTTAAAAATTCATTATATAAAACAGCAATACCAAAAGGCATCAATAAAGTCGCCAACAAAGTTGAATTGCTGATAAGAACTTGTAATCTTAACCATAGTAGGGCATTTAATTTTCTAAACATCTAACTTTTCTCCTGTCAATCTGATAAAGATTTCTTCTAGAGTTGGCTCACAAGAGTGAACCACCATCAAATCTGTCGTGTCTAAATGTGGTAATTCTTCAAATGGAACTATCTGTTCTCGTCCATCATTATAAACCACACGTACTTTCTTATCCACATGGTACTTCTGGATAATGTCTTGCGGACTTCCATACTCTATTAAGTTCCCCTTATTCAAAAGAGATAAGCGATCACAAAGCAGAGTTGCCTCATTCATATCATGCGTGGTCAGAAAGATAGTTGTCCCCGCCTGCTTTAATTCTTGAAGTAGGGTATGAATCATCTTAGATGTTGTAGGATCTAAGCCACTGGTTGGCTCATCTAGAAAGAGAATCTTAGGAGCATTCAGAAGAGCACGAGCCAAGAACATTCGTTGTTTCATTCCTGTAGATAGTTTTTCTGCGATAATATCTTTAGCATCTGCCAATCCAACCTGTTGGAGCACCTGATTTACTCTATCTGACTTGAGACCATATAACTTAGCATAGATGAGAAGATTTTTGTAAAGACTCATCTTTTCATAAAAACCACTTCCATCACTAACAATACCAATTTGTTCCAAATCATTTGAGGTTAAATCTTGAGAATTCTTGACTAACAAAACTGTTTTACCGTGATCTGCAGCCAACTGACCTGTCAAGACGTTGATCATGGTTGTTTTACCTGAGCCAGAAGGGCCAAGAAAACCAAAGATTTCGCCCTCCTTAATCTCAAAAGAAATCTGATGAAGAGCTTTTTTGCTCCCAAAACTTTTGCTTACATTTTCAACACAAATCATAGAAACTCCTTTATTTGAAATAACGTTTCACCATAGGTAACTGCATCACATTGATATAAATATGGATAGCTCCGACAAGCAAAAAGGCTAGTAACTGAATCTCTCCTGTCAAGAAAGAAATGATAAAAAGAAAAATATATAAGACTGGTAAGACATACTGATTTAATTGGAATAAAATTCGAAAACTCTGTTCCAAATTAGCCTGACGCTCCCCTTCATCATAAGAATTTACATACTCTAAGACATCCTTTGGTGTTGAGAAAAATGCCAAATCAAACTGACGAACAATCGCAATGGTCTTAAAAAGATATTTTTGAACACTGAAAATCAGCACTAATGCCAAAAAAGAAAGAGATAAGGTTAGATGGCTTCCATTTAGTACAATTGCTTCACTACCTGAGATGAAAAGAGCCAATAAAATCGCTACACTTGCAATATTAAAAGCAATGGTTCCAAACTCGAGATTCCGATACATTTGCACATAATAGGTTTCATTCAGATCATCATCCATTTCCTCTTGATACAAGGAATGAAATTTTCTGCTTTTCTTTAAGAAATTGAAAGTCAAAAGAATGCTAATGAAACCTAACACTAAACAAATAGCTGATATCCATGGTATCAAGGGTTTTACATCTAACATAATTCCGTGGGATTCGGCAACAGCCTTAAACATCCCTACAAAACTGCCCAAGAAAAATCCCAAGACAACAACCATTAAAAACAACAATCCACGTTTCTTTTTCTTTTCCATATTCATTCTCCTTATTCACTTGCTAGATTTTTGGATTTCTTTTCAATCCAGTCAACGACTGGGATGAGGGCAAAATAGACCCAGATAAATTGGTCGCTGTAATAGAGATCAAACCATCCTAGATTTGTTCCAATTAGTAGACACACGCTGACTAATAGAGCTATGGCAACTACATAATAGATCACTTTATACTTGTTCATCATTGTTCTCCTTTTTCTTCAACCGATTGAAAATGGACAAGAGGGCTAAATTAAGCCAAAACAAATACTTACTTTCAACAAAATAGAACCACCCCAGTAATGTTCCAATCATAACGAAAGCATTCACAATGAGGGCAAGAACACTCATGTAATAAATCACTTTATACTTGTTCATCACTCGTCCTCCTCCAAGCGAAATACTGATTCGACTGTTTCGTTGAAAATCTGAGATATTTTCAGGGCAATGATAATGGACGGGGTGTATTCGTCCCGTTCTAGTAGGCTAATGGTCTGTCTGGAAACCCCAGCTAGCTTGGCTAGGTCGGTTTGATTGAGGCCATCGCGAGCACGAAGCTCTTTTAGACGATTTTTTAGTTGCATGTTACACACCTACTCTCCGTCAAATTCAACGGTTTGGATATCCTCAATACGTTGTAGTTTGAATTTTTCTTTTCCCGTATTATCTACACGTCGTAGCTTTACCCATTCCTCATCAACATCCACAACTTCCCAAAAATTTGTTCCAAATAGTTCTCCAATGATTGTTGGTTTCTTTCCAATCATTTCTTGCAATAATCTTGACATTTCTATATTTCCTTTCTCTTTTCTTTCGATTACCTTTAACCTCTTCTCTATCCGCTTGATTTTCTTAGATTGACTCATATAAATCAAGACGAGAAAAGGAAACAAAATCCATACCCACATGTGGCTCCCTCCTATTTCTTAACTTGCTTATATTGTAACACATCTTTTTCTTTTTGACAAGCATATTTGTCAAAAAGTTTATGATTTTTGTCATTTTGCAAAAGAAAAAGGTCAGGGGTAAAGTCCTGACCAGTTTTTCTACTATTAAAAGCCTAATTTTTCAAAGATTTCTGAGAAGTTTTGGCTGATTGTCTCAAGTGACACTTGCACTTCTTCTCGGGTTTGGTTGTTCTTGACCGTCACTTGTCCGCTTTCGACTTCACTCTCTCCTAGGGTGATAAGGGTCTTAGCCACAAAGACATCGGCTGACTTGAACTGAGCTTTTAGTTTACGATTGAGGTAATCACGCTCTGCTTTGAAACCTTGTTGGCGAAGAGCTTGTACCAACTCCAAGGCCTTGATATTTGCCCCTTCGCCCAAGACTGCTATATAGACATCTAGGGCGTTTTCGATAGGGAGGGCCACACCTTGCTTTTCAAGAATGAGAAGCAGACGCTCTACACCAAGTCCAAAACCAAAGCCAGCAGTTTCAGGGCCTCCAAAGTAAGAAACCAAACCATCGTAACGACCACCCGCACAGACTGTCAGGTCATTGCCCTCAATCTCTGTGATAAACTCGAAAATGGTGTGGTTGTAGTAGTCCAGACCACGCACCATATTGGTATCGATGATGTAGTCTACACCAAGATTCTCCAACATCTGACGCACAGCATCAAAGTGGGCTTGGCTTTCTTCATCAAGGAAGTCCAAGATAGACGGTGCATTCTCTACTGCTACCTTGTCTTCTTTTTCCTTAGAGTCCAAGACACGGAGAGGATTTTCCTCCAAACGACGTTGGCTATCCTTAGACAAGGTCTCCTTGAGCGGTGTCAAATAGTCAATCAAGGCTTGACGGTAGGACGCACGGCTCTCAGGATTTCCAAGAGTGTTAAGATGTAATTTGACACCTTGGATACCGATTTCTTTCAAGAAGTGGGCTGCCATCGCAATCGTTTCCACATCGGTAGCTGGATTGCTAGAGCCAAAACACTCAACACCAATCTGATGGAACTGGCGCAAACGCCCTGCCTGTGGACGCTCATAGCGGAACATAGGGCCCATGTAGTAGAACTTACTTGGCTTTTGCACTTCTGGGGCAAAGAGTTTATTTTCCACATAGGAACGGACAACGGGCGCTGTTCCTTCTGGACGGAGGGTAATATGGCGGTCACCCTTGTCATAGAAATCGTACATTTCCTTAGTTACGATATCCGTTGTATCTCCGACAGAGCGACTGATAACCTCGTAATGCTCAAAAATAGGCGTGCGCACTTCTGCATAGTTATAGCGCTTGAAAATCTCACGGGCAAAGCCCTCAACGTACTGCCACTTGGCAGACTCAGCAGGTAAAATATCCTGCGTTCCTTTTGGTTTTTGTAATTTCATAGGGAATCCTCTTTAAACTTAATAGTCTTATTTTACCATAAATAGAGTGATTAAAACAGTGAGAAAAAATTAGGATTCAAATATCATTTTTGAGATTAAGCCCTGTCAAAAAAATAGCTATCAAGGAAAGACCAACAAATAGCATCCAAGTCAACTGTATATTCCATACGGCTACAAGTGAAAAACAGGCTGTTCCCACAGGTATGGATAAGGTAAACAATAAACCTAAAAAATTACTGGTACGAGCTAAAACCTCTGGAGCTAGATTTTTCATGAGCATGGCACTAATCTTTGGTTGAACTTTACCAGACACATACAGAGTTAAAAAGAGAAATAGCAAACCAAGCACGACTTGATTGAATACGTTAGCCAGAGCAATTAGAGTGAGTCCTACGGTCGCCCACATCATCAATCTAGGCAGGGACTGCTTCCCAAAATAATCATTGCCCGTAAGGCTACTGATGATGACTGCTAACAAAGCACAGAATTGACTGATAAATAATGCCTCTGTGTAAGAAAAGTCCAAAAGAGAATGACTCAAAAAGAAGATATTATAAATTCCACCCAAAGCGCCACCCAAGGCATTGATAAGCAAGACAGCACAGAGCATAAAACCAAAGTTTTTCTGTCCACCTTTAAGAAAAACGAGACGTAAATTCCGATAAATCGTTAGGAACTGGTCTTTGATAGAAAGCTTCTCATTTTTTAGTGATTCACCATCAGGAGATGAAATTGACAGGCTCAATTTGCTTTTTCCTAAAAAGAGGATGACGGCTGATACGAGGAAGAAACAGGCATTGATTCCCGCAACGAGGGAAAAATTGTTAACCGATAGTCCTAAGAGCCAGACTCCAAAAGCTTGACCACCAATAGCTGAAATATAGGTGATGAACTGTGAAAAAGAATAAGCCTCCATCAAATCATTTTCAGCTACTTTTTCCTTAATAAGAGGCATGCGCAGGCCACCTGCAAAATCACTGATGACATCACTAATGACATTGATTAAACACAGGCTAGAAAATGCAAAGAGACTAGATTGCTGAACAACTAGGGCTGCTAGAAAAAATAAAACCGCCTGAAACAAACCGCTATAGACCATCCATTTGACCTTGTCTCTCGTGTAATCTGCCCGAATCCCTACAAAAACTGTAAAGAGAGTCGGAAGAATCATGACAATATTCGCCATAGCAACAGCAAAAGAGGCTTGTGGCAAAGTCGATGCATAGACGATAAAGACCAGGTTGAAAATCGAAGCACCAAAAGCATTGAAGAAGCGTGACAAAGTCAAGAGTCGATAAGCTTGATTTCTAAACAATAATTTCATAGATAATCTCCCTTCTTGTTCAAAGTTTTATGTGAAGTATGACTATAGTATAGCACTTAGAAATTTTAGAGGAAAAACTTTGAATATATGCAACACACAAAATAAGCAAAAAAACGATAGAACTTTCTCGATGACCTGAGAGCAGTCAAAAGTTCTATCGCTTAAAATTTCAAATCATTCTCTTAGTTTGCAGATATTCAATAATCGGTCGTTTTTCTATAGTATTCGGCAGATTTATTACAGCCAAGCATCTCAAAAATACGGACAGCATCTTCCATCTTTTTCTGACCTTCCTTGACTCTGCCTTGCTTGCTATCAAGGAGACCTTCCGCCCATAAATAGACAATTCGGAAATAGGTTTCATTTTCCTTGTAGAAATGCTCTTCTATGACACGTTTAAAATAAGAGGCATTGGTAAATTCTTCACACTCAATACTAGCTAAAAAGCCATTCAATAGTATAGTATGAAAAAGGTTTCGATTGCCAGACATTTCCATTAGAAAATCAGATTTACGTACCATTTCTCGTACATATCTAGTGAAAAGAGAAACAGATAGAAATGCTGAACTGACTGAAAATAAATTGAGTTCATAGATTCCCCAGATTTCGGTAGAAAACAAATAGTCATGAAGGACTTTCCCTTCCTCTGCCGTTAACTCTACCCTTTCATCCATACTCTTCATATAGGACTTAATCATAATGGCATTTAGAACATGTTTCTGTTTGTTTTGAGAATGGGCATGCTTTTGATACTCCTTGCGATACAAGTCCTCAAGCGGAGCTATATTCTTTGGATCCAAGACATCTATGATTTCTTTTCTCAACTCAGAATCTGTATCATACTGAAAACCTCTCGCCAGAAAGAGGATTTCCTCCACACTGGCAGATATGTTTTCTAGGGCAAATAAAAACTTTTCCACCGAAAGCTCACTCTGACCAGTTTCAAAGCGAGATAACATAGACGGCGAAAATTGTCCCCCAGTTGCTTGTCTCAGCGAGATATTTCTTGACTCTCGTAATTGTCTAAAGACTTTTCCAATCTGCTCCATAGGCTTCCCCTTGATTCAGTATTTTCTTCATTTTATCATATTTTTCAGAAAATTCATCAAAAACTTGCCAAATTGTCAGAATTATGAGAAAATAGAGGATATTTATCACGTGGAGGGACTGTAATGAGAGAGGATATCAAAATCAATGACCGTGCTTTGGCCTTGCAAGACCAAATTATCGAAAAACTAGAGAAGGTTTTTGATACAGATGTGGAATTGGATGTTTACAATCTAGGACTGATTTATGAAATCAATCTGGACGAAACGGGTCTCTGTAAGATTGTCATGACCTTCACCGACACTGCCTGCGATTGTGCCGAAAGCCTGCCTATCGAAATCGTCGCAGGTCTGAAACAAATCGAGGGTATCGAAGATGTCAAGGTTGAAGTTACCTGGTCGCCTGCTTGGAAAATCACACGAATCAGTCGCTACGGCCGTATTGCCCTTGGACTGCCACCTCGTTAAGCAGGCAAATCACTTTTGAAGATGAAAAAGAGCAAGCCGAAGTTGGCTTGCTTTTTGATACTCAATGAAAATCAAAGAGCAAACTAGGAAACTAGCCGCAGGTTGCTCAANNATACCTACGGCAAGGCGACATTGACGTGGTTTGAAGAGATTTTCGAAGAGTATGAGTTTATTTTTTACCTGACTTGTCCATATTCCAGAAGTCTGTCACAGCTCCGCGTGAAGCAGATGATACGATATGGGCATATTTACCGAGGACACCACGACTGTAAAGCGGTGGCAAGGTTGTTTCTGCCTTGCGTTTTTCAAGTTCTTCTTCAGATACGGCCATGGAAATTTCTTTAGTATCTTGATCAACCGTAACGATATCGCCTGTACGAAGGTAGGCAATCGGGCCACCATCCTGAGCTTCAGGAGCGATATGTCCAACAACCAGACCATAAGTACCACCAGAGAAACGGCCGTCTGTCAAGAGGGCAACCTTGTCTCCTTGACCTTTACCAACGATCATTGAAGAAAGGGACAGCATCTCAGGCATACCAGGACCACCCTTAGGTCCAACGAAACGAACAACGACTACATCGCCATCAACGATTTCATCTGTCAAAACAGCCTGAATGGCATCTTCTTCTGAGTCAAAGACCTTAGCTGGCCCAACGTGACGACGCACTTTAACACCTGATACCTTGGCAACTGCACCGTCAGGAGCAAGGTTTCCGTTCAAGATGATAAGCGGACCGTCCGCACGTTTTGGATTTTCAAGTGGCATGATAACTTTTTGACCTGGTGTGAGGTCTGCAAAGTCAGCCAAGTTCTCAGCAACTGTCTTACCAGTACATGTGATGCGATCTCCATGAAGGAATCCATTTGCCAACAAGTACTTCATAACCGCAGGGACACCACCGACTTCGTAGAGGTCTTGGAAGACATACTGACCAGATGGTTTCAAGTCGGCCAAGTGAGGCACACGCTCTTGGATCGTATTGAAGTCCTCAAGTGACAAGTCAACATTGGCAGCATGGGCAATGGCAAGCAAGTGAAGAGTGGCGTTTGTAGAACCACCGAGAGCCATCGTCACAGTGATGGCATCTTCAAAGGCTTCACGAGTCAAGATATCTGATGGTTTGAGACCAAGCTCCAACATCTTAACAACAGCACGTCCTGCTGCTTCGATATCTTCTTTCTTATCAGCTGATTCAGCTGGGTGAGATGAAGAACCTGGCAAACTCATACCCAAAACTTCGATAGCAGTCGCCATGGTATTAGCAGTATACATACCACCACAGCCACCAGGGCCAGGGCAGGCATTACATTCAAGACGTTTCACGTCCTCAGCTGTCATGTCACCGTGGTTCCATTTTCCGATACCTTCAAAGACAGAAACCAAGTCAATGTCTTTGCCATCAAGATTTCCCGGTGCAATCGTTCCACCATAGGCAAAGACTGCAGGGATATCCATATTGGCAATGGCAATCATAGATCCAGGCATGTTCTTGTCACAGCCACCGATAGCGACGAAGGCATCCACGTTGTGACCACTCATAGCCGCCTCGATGGAGTCCGCGATGATGTCACGAGATGTTAGAGAGAAACGCATACCAGGCGTTCCCATAGCAATCCCGTCTGCTACGGTAATAGTTCCAAACTGTACAGGCCAAGCGCCTGCAGATTTGACACCTTCTTTAGCCAGTTTCCCGAAATCATGCAAGTGAATGTTACATGGTGTATTTTCCGCCCAAGTCGAAATCACTCCCACAATCGGTGTTTCAAAGTCCTTATCTGTCATACCAGTCGCACGAAGCATAGCACGGTTAGGTGATTTCACCATACTGTCATAAATGCTACTGCGGTGACGTTTATCTAATTCAGTCATTTGTTCCCTCCCATTTCAGTTTTTACTATTATAGCACATTTTAAAGGCAATGAACAGAAGAAAATTCTTGAATTTTCAGAAAATTCTATATACATATGAAATATTTAAAACTAAAAACAACAAAGCGGATTAGGGCACTTTCTGATGACCAGAATATGCTTTTTAATCCGCTTTCTTTAAATAACGTACTGTAATTGTTACAAAAATTCTTTCAGAACAGTGTATTTAACATCTATCTTGCATTATAAAACTCTAGAACTTTCTCTTTTATATTCGATTCACTCAAACCATACTCATTAAGAAGATAATCCACTTTCCCTACTTGACCGAATCTTTCTTGAACACCCATCCGATGAATTTTTGTTATTCCATCATCAGAGAATAATTCACATAAAGCACTGCCAATTCCACCTATCTGATTGTGGTTTTCTACAGTAAATATAGTTTTTCCACTTAACATTGTTTTTATCTGTTCTGGTATCGGTTTGATTCTAAATAAATCTATCACACCTACTGAATAACCTAATTTAGACAGTTCATCTGCAACTCGAATACTTGGAGCAACCATTATGCCAGAAGCAACTATTACAAGATTTTCCCCGTGTCTTAACTCAATGTAGCCTTTAGAAAAATCTTCTCCACCTTGATAGACAGCCTCTGGAGCTTTTCTAATTGTTCGAATATATTTTAGTCCTTTTAATTCTAATGTCTGGTTCAAGATTTCACGAAATTGGATATCATCAGTTGCTTCGAAAATGATCGATTTAGGAATTAAACGTAACAATCCAATTTCTTCAAATGGCATATGTGTCCCACCATTCATTTCCGCAGTTACTCCTGCATCTGATCCAATAACAGTGGCATCCAATTGTGCGTATCCAAGAGAAATAAATAATTGATCAAATACTCTTCGTGAAGCAAAAGGGCCAAATGTATGAAGATAAGGTCTAAACCCCTGAATAGACAAGCCTGCTGCAAGGCCGACCATTTCTGCTTCCATAATCCCAACATTCACATAACGGTCTCCAAAGTCCTTTTCAAGATTATGAGTAGCCATCGAACTTGACAAATCGGCTTCTAAGACTACTATATCAGAATCACTTTGATTAGCCTCTAAAAGGAAGTCTCTATATACATGCCGTAATTCTTTCGTACTTCTCATCATTCTGTTTCCTCCAATTCCTGACTTAATCTTTCTACAACTGAAGTTAACATTTGTTTCTCCTCTACAGTAGGGCGAAGATGATGATTGGATTTCATTTCTTCCAGCTCTTGAACCCCTTGACCTTTAATAGTATCTAATACAATGCACTTAGGTGATGAATTATTTGACTGTTTTAATTGGACAATCCCTTCATAAATTTCTCTAATATCTGAACCCTTGACCCTAATGGATTCAAATCCAAATGCTGAAAATTTTTCTACGAAGTCACCTGGATTACAAATATCCTTTGTAAAACCATCTAATTGTTTTTTGTTATCATCAACAAATACAATTAAGTTGGATAACTGTTGATGAGAAGCAAACTGTATAGCCTCCCAACATTGTCCCTCATTTAACTCACCATCTCCAACAATAGCATAGGTATAAAAGGGACTTTTTCTTATTCTCTGACCATATGCAAGTCCGGTTGCAACACTAATTCCCTGTCCTAAAGAGCCAGTTGTCATATCTATGCCCGGCGTTAGATTTCTATCAGGATGAGACGGTAATTTGGTTCCATTTGTATTTAAAGAATATAAGAATTCTTTGTCAAAGAAACCATTCAAATAGAGTGTACTGTATAGAGCTGGTCCTCCGTGACCTTTTGATAATATGAAATAATCTCTATCTCGTGCTGCAAATATTTCTGGAGTCATTGGCATTATTTCACCATAAAGCACTGCTAGAACTTCTACGATAGACAGACTTCCTCCGTAATGTCCGAATCCAAGATGATTCAAGGTTTCAAGAGTATTTAATCGGATGTTAGTCGCAAATTTTCTTAACTCATCTTCTCTATTTTCACTTAAAATCATCCCTTATTCCTCCTTTACAGATGGCTTTTTAATAAAGGATACTCCAAACATAACTGCTAAAATAAGAACAAGACCAATCACAATGCCTGCTTGTGAACCAAATTGATTTAACATTCCTAAAATAATTCCTGATAGACCAAAATCTGCATCTGAGAAAGTTGATCCTTGGAAACCAAGTCCTCCCAAAACTGGCATTAAAAAGACTGGAAGAAAACTGATTAAAATACCTTGTAAAAATGCTCCAATAGTGGCTCCACGAACACCACCAGATGCATTCCCAATAACACCTGCAGTCGCTCCACAGAAGAAATGAGGCACAACGCCTGGTAATATAACAACCGTTCCTGAAGCAATCATAATTGCCATACTTACTAAACCACCAACAAAACTAGAGATAAATCCAATTAGAACTGCATTGGGTGCATAAGTATAAACAATCGGACAATCCAAAGCAGGTTTTGAATTAGGTACAAGACGCTCTGAAATACCTTTAAAGGCTGGAACAATTTCGCCCAAAATAAGGCGAACACCTGCTAAAATAACAAATACCCCTGCTGCAAATTGACCTGCTAATTGTAAAGCATAAACTAGACCACTTGTACCACTACTGATTTCTTTTTCTATATATTCTGACCCTGCAAAGATAGCTACAATAATGTAAATAACTGCCATAGATAAAGTGATACTAACAGTACTATCACGTAAAAAAGCTAAACTCTTTGGAAATTTAATGTCCTCTGTTGATTTTGATTTGTCACCGATAAGGCTACCAGTAAAACCACTCAACCAATATCCCAAAGAACTGAAATGACCTAAAGCCACCTTGTCATTTCCAGTTAATTGAACCATATATTTTTGCACAAATGCTGGGGAAATACTCATAATAATACCGAGTGCTAATCCTCCTAGTAAGATGAGAGGCAAGCTAGTAAAGCCAGCAACTGATAAAATGACCGCAATCATACATGCCATATATAGAGTGTGGTGCCCTGTTAAAAAAATATATTTAAATCGAGTAAAACGAGCGATTAAGATATTGAATACCATGCCTGCAAACATAATCATTGCAGTAGCTGAGCCATATGTTGTTAAAGCTACAGCTACAATTGCTTCATTATTCGGCACAACGCCAGATAAATGAAAAGCATGCTCAAACATGGTACCAAATGGATTTAAAGAATTTTGTACAATTCCTGCACCACCAGATACAACTAAGAAACCAACAAAGGTCTTAATTCCACCTTTAATAATATCTGGTAATTTCTTCTTCTGAAGAACTAATCCTAAGATTGCAATTAAAGCTACTAAAATAGCTGGTGTACTAACAATATCCAATATGAACTTCATCATGACGCTAGCCTCCTATATAAGTCCTTTTTCTTCACAAAGTTTAGTAATTAATTCTCGTAGTTCATCCATATCAATAATACTATTTAAGATACGAACATCTCCAAGATGACTAGCTGAATCAGCTAGATCACGACCAACAATCCAAATATCAGCTGCATTTGGATCTGCTCCACCTAAATCATAATGTTCAACTTCTACATCCGAAACATTCAAATCACTCAATACAGATTCAATATTCATCTGTACCATAAAACTTGAACCTAATCCTGAACCACAAGCTGTACCAATTTTTAACATTATCTAATCCTCCTGTTTAATTATCATTTTAATGTCATCATAGTTTTTTGATGATATTAAAGTTTGAACATGATTTTTATCTCTTAAAATTGTTGTTAAATGTGACAAAGCCTTTAAATGACTCTCATTATCAATGGCTGCAATACAAATCAACAATCTTACCTCTTGTTCTGGATTATCCAATAAATAAATCGGTTCTTCCAAAACTAACATTGACATTCCTATTTCATTCACACCTTCATCTGGCCGAGCGTGAGGAATTGCTACTCCCTTCCCTAAATTAATAAAAGGCCCAAACTCTTCTACTTTTTGAATCATTGCCTCAGGGTAGTTCTCAGTTATCTTATCTTGATCCAAAAGCGGTTTAGCTGCTAAACGAATCGCCTCCTTCCATCCTAATTTTTGCGAACTAACCTGATAGGTTTCTTTGGTAATGAGTTGTTCTAGCACTGGTACAATTTCCTTTCTATCATTTTTTTGGTAAAGATAATTCTTTAACGCCAATCTTAATTCCAATTCTTGTGTAATAATTCCATATCTTTTGACAATATTCAGGATTTGTTCAATCTCAAAATCCCCATACTCTAAATTCGGAAAATCTTTTAACACTAGTTCTACTAGTTGTATTGCTTGCTCTTCAGTCATCATAACCGAAACTAGATAATTTGGCTTTTCTGTCTCCACCTTTATGGTAGAAAAAACCATATCATAGTCACTACTAGCTTTCACCTGTAAATCATCAATCTTTGAGGTTCCTATAAACTCAATTTGAGGAAATAATGCTAATAGATTCTCTTTTAACATCAATGAAGAACTAACACCATTAGGACAAATGATTGCTGCTTTATAGCATTTTTGAGGCAAAGTATCTGCTTTCTTTAAATAACCTCCGAAATGGATAACAAAATATGCTGTTTCACTATCAGGTATGGGATTGTCAATAGCGTCCATCAAGGGCATCAAAGAATCTTTGACTAATTCAAATAAATCAGGATAATGTTCTTTAACATGCAATACATATTCATTTGAACTAGGTAGGCCGAACTTTAATCTATAGTAAGCCGGTATAAGGTGGCGGCGAAGATTTTCTCTCAATCCTTCCCTTTGTTTAAAATGTAACAAAGAAATATCTTCCATTCTACTTATAATAGCCTCTGTTAATTGATTAAAGTAAACCGGAGCAACATCTACTTCACCTTCAAAGCAACTTGATAATAAAACGGTGATATAGCGATAATCATCCTCAGAAAACACCGTATCTATAATTCCCAAATCAACCACTGTATCCAATAAAATAGTCGTTATATCTTGAATAACAGGAGATACTAATGTCTCTGAAAGACATACTCTTTCAACATCCCTTTGATACCTACACAGAATGAATACTAAACCGAAAAGGTAAACTTTTAATTGATTAACAATAGGTACTAGCTGTAGCTTCTCATAATAATCTTTAACTACCTGATTTATCAAATCATAAGTTAATGAATACCCCCAACTGGATAAAACATAATCCAAACCCCAAATCCCTATGGAGGATTCCAGCAACTCACTAACCATTTGAAAAGCTAAGCGGTGCTTATTCCACTCTGAACCGTGTAAAGTATAACCTTTTGCTCTACTGTACCCTAGCTCCAAATCATTATCTAACATAATCTTTCTTAATGATTGAATATCAGATAAGGTTGTATTCTTACTTACTTTCAAAAAGTCTTGGTAATGATTATTCGATATAAAATCTAATCGGCAAAAAGTGTAAAGATAGATTAAAGCTAAGCGAGTCGACTTTGGTAAAACCAATTCATCCGACTTAATAATATCTGTCAAAGACTGCTTCGTACGATTTGATAAACTATAGCGACCTTGTTTTTTATCCAGCACTATCCCTTTATTAGCTAGATAAGGCACTAAATAATCTATTCCTTCTTTGACTTCCTTTATAGGTAAGCTCACCTTAACAGATAACTCATATAATGATAGCTCACAATGATCCATCAAAGTCATCAAAATAACTAGTGCTCTATAATCAAACATTTCTCTTCCTTTCTAACTACAATTATAGTGTAAAAGTTATAAGAATAAAAGAGTATTTGAGCACAATATAATCTCACCTTTTAAAAGAAATTATTGGGCTGAAAGTTTTTAGTAATTATTTTTCTACTTTTTCTTGAATTTATAAATTAAAGCGATATCATTTAGATAACAATTAATAGGAATGGTTGAAATGGCACTAGAACGGCTCAATGAAGGGGAATTGGTAGAGCTTGACAAAGAGCGAAAAGCTGCCATGGTTTCA
Organism: Streptococcus sp. 10824; assembly: GCF_013276595.1. NCBI lineage: Bacteria > Bacillati > Bacillota > Bacilli > Lactobacillales > Streptococcaceae > Streptococcus > Streptococcus sp. 10824. Next base: position 17,390 of record NZ_VMLH01000052.1, on the reverse strand, counting down.
AATCTCCTTGTCATTCTTTGTGGCAATCATGATGCACAACCAATTGTCAACACAGGAAGTCTTTACTAAAGATGGCTGAAGCTAAAAAAACAGATCCCCCTTCGACTCTCAACAAAGTTATACGCTGCACTCGCATCATGGGCAGAAGATGACTTTCGTTCAGTCAATGGGCAAATCGAATATCTCCTCACAGAATGTGTCAAACAACGGAAGAAAGACGGAAAATACGTCTCAGAAACTATTGATGAACCATTTGAGATTGATATTTAACACCTTCTCCTGTCTGCTAGGTCTGACAGGAGAATTTTTTCATCTTTTTTTGTCAAGTAACTTTACTTTACAAAAAAAATGTGTTATCCTAGTATGGTTGATGAAAATCAGTAGATTGAATCGAATATAAATACCTAAAGGAGAAATCAAAATGGCAGTACCTGCACGTCGCACTTCAAAAGCGAAGAAAAACAAACGTCGTACACACTACAAAGTAACAGCTCCATCTGTAAACTTTGACGAAACTACTGGAGATTACTCACGTTCTCACCGTGTATCACTTAAAGGATACTACAAAGGACGTAAAATCGCTAAAGCTGCATCAGCTGAATAATAGAAGGGAGATACCATGCGCGTAAATATTACACTTGAACACAAAGAATCTGGTGAACGCTTGTACCTTACTTCTAAAAACAAACGTAACACTCCAGACCGTCTTCAATTGAAGAAATACTCACCAAAACTTCGCAAACACGTTGTGTTTACAGAAGTTAAGTAAGCATTCAATACGAATCAATACAGAAGAAAAACGCTTAATCAGCGTTTTTTCTTTTTGTTAATTTCACTATATTGCAAGGGAAATCATTCGAATGACTACATTATTGATAATATTTGTTAAGCCATCAAAAGTAATTAACATTTCATAGCGAGTAATCCTATTTAAACTCATCTCACTATCTATTTTTTCTTATCTATGTGCTATAATGAAATAAAACAAACATTTACATTCCGTTTTTAGCATCTCATTAAAATTGTTCAACATTAATCCTTTCAATCTATACTTAATGAAGATACACACTTTTAATCAAACTTAAACTCTAAAAATATTTACATTACTATTTTAAAAAATATCATAAAATCAAAGATTTAAATTGACAATCCAGTTTACTTTTTTACTTGATTTTCATATACTTGTCAATATACCTTAGAAATATAATTCAAGTACAGGTTATAGTCACTCACTACATTGACTTTCTATAATAAAAATATTGAGAAAAAATTTTAATAGGAATTATAAACATGAATAATACATTTAAAAACATACCTAAACCCTATTTACCAGAAAAACTTCCATTTGACTATACTTCAATATATACAGATCCACAAATAATTAGATTAGTTTCTAAAGCAGGTATAGCTATTGGAACCTATGAAGGATTTTTAGCATCTATTATCAATCCAATGCTACTAATTTCACCATTGCTCAGCCAAGAAGCCGTCCTTTCCTCAAAACTTGAAGGTACTCATGCAACTCTAGAAGACCTACTAAATTACGAAGCAGGTAATAAGGTTGATATAGAACGTGATGAACTACATGAAATTATTAATTATCGAAAAGCACTTTTTTATGCTCTCGAAAATATTACTACAATTAATGACAATAACTCTAGAGGGTTACCATTATCTAATAGAATAATAAAAGAGATGCATAAAATTCTATTGGATAACGTTAGAGGAAGCAGCAAGAATCCAGGAAATTTTAAAAGAACTCAAAATTACATTGGAAGTAGAGCAACTATCTCTTACACACCAGTTCCGCCAGAACAAACTACGGAGTATATGTCCAATTTAGAACAATATATGCATCATGATGATTTAGACTTATTAGTTCAATCAGCTATTGTACATGCTCAATTTGAAATGATTCATCCATTCGAAGATGGTAATGGTCGAATAGGAAGATTGTTAATCCCACTGTTTCTTTACTACCAAGAATTGCTATCTTATCCTACATTTTATATGAGTTCATATTTTGAAAGTGATCGATCACTATATATCTCTCATTTATCAAACATCTCTAAAAATAATAACTGGAAAGATTGGTTTAAATACTATTTGGAAGGAGTAATTTTCTCAGCAGAAGAGAGTACAAAAAAGGCACAGGATATCTTAAACCTTTATAATAAGATGAAAGAAGAAATAATACCAAAATTGAATTCTGTCTCTGGTATTCAACTTCTTGATTTCATTTTCTCTTCTCCAATTTTTAAAGCAAAACAAGTCAGCAAACACCTCAGTATCTCTGAACGTACTGTATATACATTATTAAATAAATTAATTGATGAAGAATTTCTTTCAACAGACTCTGCTCAAAGAAATCGTACTTACTTTTGTCCACACCTGCTAAGAATAGTTCAATAATTTTATATTGAAGCTCATCTTCGTTTTGCTTCACTTCTACTTTCTTTCGTGAAGTAAAAATGGGATTTACTTCATTAAAAAAAGATTAGGTGAAGCAAATCCCGTTTTTACTTCACGAAAATAATACACACTTTACTTATTTTGTTTTAGAAAAATAACATCACTTCTCAAAAAGTTAGTCATTATCTTTATGTTAAGGATTAAATTCTGTATTTGATAGGACTGAATCCTTTTAGTTTAGTTCTAATTCGATTTTTACTTAAATAATCAATAACAAAAATGACAATAGATTTTCTACTGTCATTTTATTTTTCTAAATTTTTAGCAGAGTATTCTCACAAGTCTCTAAATCTCTTTCAACTTTTCGAGATAGGCGGTTAATTCTGCTTGGGCTTCTGGTGTTGTGCCTACTAGCTGGCTGCGCATGTGTGCGAGTCTAGCTTCTACCTCTCCAATCTCTCTATCAATCTCTGCGAGCTGGTCGGCGAGGTCGGTTAGGGGAACAACGGGTTCTTCCTCAAAGGTATCGACATAGCGTGGAATGTTGAGGTTATAGTCATTTTCGACAATTTCTTCAAAGCTGGCTAGATGAGCAAACTTCTCGACATTCCCGCGTTTTTGATAGGTCTCCAAAATCTTGGCAATATGGTCTTCGGTCATATTGTTTTGATTTTTCCCTTTTTCAAACTCTTTTGAGGCATCGATAAAGAAGACATCCTTATTGGTGCGATTCTTTTTAAGGATGATAATAGTTGTCGGAATAGAGGTATTGTAGAAGATATTTGCTGGCAAGCCGATAACTGTATCAATAGCGCCTTCTTCTAGCAGGTGTTGGCGAATCTTTTGCTCGGCTGCTCCTCGGAAGAGGACTCCGTGGGGAAGGACAATGGCCATGACCCCATTATGCTTGAGGTGGTAAAAGCCGTGAAGAAGGAAGGCAAAATCTGCTTTTGACTTAGGTGCAAGAACTCCATAACTTGAAAAGCGAGGATCTTGCAGGAAGCCACTATCTGCTGACCACTTCAGTGAATAGGGTGGGTTCATCAAAACCCCATCAAAGTCTGTTGGCTCGGTAGTCGGCCAATCTTCATCTAGGGTATCGTGGTTACTGAGGTGATAGTTCTCAATCGCGACCCCATGAAGCATCATATTCATGCGAGCAAGGTTGAAGGTCGAAGTAATCAACTCCTGACCGTAGTAAGAAATCGTCGAAGCTTCCTTACTATAGCGCTTGGCATTGAGCAAGAGAGATCCAGAACCCATGGTCGGGTCGTAAACCGACATGCCCTTTTGATGCTCCCGCCCTGCAAAGACAATCTGAGTCATGAGGTGAGAGACTGCTTGAGGTGTATAGAACTCACCAGCTTTTTTCCCAGAATCACTGGCAAACTGGCCAATCAAGTACTCATAAGCATCACCCAAAATATCACCAGCATGACCAGAGACATTGAGGTCGTTGAGCTGTTTCATAACCTCAGAGATAGTCTTGTTTTGCTTTTGTGGGGTGTTTCCTAGCTTTTTCGCATAGAGGTCGATATCTTCAAAAAGATTTTCAAATTTTTCATTGGCCTGCTCGATATCACGGAAACTTTGGGCTAGGGACTCTAGCTGGAAGATTCCTTCATGGATAGACTGAACCAGCTTGGTAAAGGTTAGAGAAGGCTCAATCACATAACCCAGATCGTCATTTAAGACCTCGATGAGGTCTTCACGGACATCTGCATCCGCAAAGTTTTCCTCGTAGAGAAGCTGGGCTTGTTGGAAGGACTCAAAGGTCTCGTCCAAGTTATCACAGACGGCTTGGAGGATGTTGTCGGATAGGTACTTGTAGAAAATCAAGCCCAAGAGGTAGGACTTGTATTCATTGGCTTCCATCTGGCCCCGCAGGATATCTGCCGCATTCCAGAGGGATTGGTAGAGTTCTCTTGATAAATCTGTTTGTGACATAGGGTCTCCTATCAATTTCTACTTTCATTCGTTTAGTGTAGCTTTTTATGGTCTCGGTATCGTATGGAATTGAACACGACCTAAAAGCTGGGTAAAAAGATAAACTGTCTAGTCTTCATCGAAGACTGTCCCAGTTTCCTATTTTTATTAGGCTTTTGACGGTCTTTGTATCTTATATAATTGAACACGACCTAAAAGCTGGGTAAAAAAGATAAACTGTCTGGTTTTCATCGAAGACTGCGCCAGTTCCCTATTTTTACTGGGCTTTTGACGGTCTTTGTATCTTATATAAACATTTTTCTGAGTAGGGTTTGTTTGCTTTCTTTGAGCTGGTTAACTTTTTCCTCTTGCTTGGCAATGGCCTTGTCTAGGTCTTGGAAGAAAGAACCGATGACTTCTTGTTCAGGGAGAGTGGGTACCATAGTCTTAATATTTGAAAAGTCACTTTTATTAATAATTTGCATTGTTCCTGCACCTGCTACACTGAGCATGTATCTTGACCAAATTTCAGATTGTGTTAATAAAAAATACGATGAATATTTTTCACTAGGCGTCAATGAATTAATTTGTTGATTAAAAGCCGAATCAGTTCTAACTAATGTATTTTTCCCAATACTCGCAATACATGTTACCAATATTGAACCAGACTTAGCAATTCTAGCTTTGGATTTACCTACTTCTGATAATTGTTTTGAGGTCGTTTGAAGCACCAATGAATTAATATCAGTAGGTGTGACCCATGGAAATCCATTTTTTTCGTAATTATCTTCTTCATTAGTAGGCGGAGTATTACCCGTTTGAATTTCACCAATTCCCCCCAACTTCACTTCCTTCCACTCATCTTCAAATCCTGCGAAGCGAAGGGCTGGTTTGGTTTGTCCTTTGGCTGAGAAGAGGAGCTTGAGGTAAGTTTTCTTCTGCTCTTTGAGCACCTCTAACTTACGCTGTTGAAGGCTAATAAGCTGGTCAATATCTTGGAAGAAAGAACCAATGGCAGTTTGCTCGGAGAGGGAGGGGAGGGAAATATCTGTCTCTAAAATATTCTTATTGTATAATCTTTTTATTGTAGTTCCTTCAATTCCTGACCAAGATACAATCTTATAAAAAGCTTTAAGAAACTTGTTGTTAATTTTACCATGGTGATTCAACCAAACAATATTTGAATCTTGGTAGTAAGCTTCATCTCCATCGTACTCAACAACGCGGCCAATACTTCCTGAAGCAGATAACAGTAAATCTCCTCTTTGAGGATAAGCAAATTTTGTTTTATATTCTTCAAATTTTTCTCTAGTTATATAAGTATCAGCTTCCCCTCCAAAAGTACCAATTTTGAAAAAAGGAATTTCAAACTCCGCAGAAGTTTCCTCTTTGAAAATCCTCCTACACATTTCAACTGACCCAAGATTTCCCAACTTCTTCTCTTCCCAAACTTCAGTATACCCCGTAAAGCGATAACTTGGTTTTTTTGTCATATTACTCCTCCAACTATTTCATCTTTATTTGTATCTATAAATTGCAATTGATAAGCTTTACGAGCCCCCCATGCCTTAAGTGTTTTCTTAATAGTATATTCATTCTGCTTATCGAACTGGTCTACATAAATGCTCACATTCGGTGCCTGTTTAAAAATTTCTTTAAAATAAGGAGCATCCACCCCATCCTCATCCCGAATACCAAAACCAATGAAGTAAATTTCTTTGATAGAACTTAAACTTTTGAAAAGGGATTCGTGCTTTCTAAGTTGCTGATGGACAGGCTTTTTATTAGCAGCAGATAGTCTGTACATAGCCCGAGATAAAATATCTGCTCCTTCTGGTATGACTATCGAATCTTCTCCATGACCAAATATGAGAACTCCATCATCCAAATCACCATGAATATGAATGATGTTAGAAGAAGAAATGCCGTAAAAATCCTCTAAAGTACGAGTATAATTGAAATTCAAAAATCTTGCATTTCTATTAGTTAAAATCGTTTCTTTCACAATCGGGAAATGAGAGGTAAATTTTCTCATGCTTAATTGACTTTCCCATTGTTCATAGGTTTCTTTAATCCATTGTTTAAATAACTTGTTCAATTGATGATGAACATATTGACTGAGTTTATCCGCTACCTTTTCGGCAAATCCTTTTCTAGACTCAGTATCCTCTTTACTATCGTTTGTCACATAGTAAGAAGTGCTAGTATTCATAAAAGGGAAGCAGACTAGTTTTTCTTCAAAATCTCCCCAAAGCCTTTCTGTAGCTGTAATATGTAAAAAAATTTGATAAAGTAATTTCAACTTTTCCTGACTATCAGTACCATTCAATATTTCCATCACTTCTTCAGCATATATTTCACTCTTATATATTCTGTTATCACTGTCTTTTAGAAAATCTTTGATAGAATCAAAATTTTGCAACGACTCTAACAAATCATCTTTCCCATAAGCCTGCTGATAAACAAACTTCTTGAAATATAAATAATCCGTCTTTAAATCATGTGCTATATCAAAACCATTTCCGATAATAAATAATTTCTCCACTATATCCCCCCTTTCTATTACTCAATTTTCTTATTTCTACACTTTAGGTTTTCTCTTTTTGATTTCTATTCTTCAATTTTACCTATTTTTACACTTTAGGATTGCCATCTATCATTTCTATTGTTCAATTTTGGCCATTTTTGCACTTTAGATAGGAAACTATGCTATTCTATTCTTCAATTTTGCCTATTTTAAAACAATAGATAGGCTTATTTTGTGATATAATGTTAAAAAACGTTGAAATGCGAGGATGACTACATATGAACTATAGAGAACTTAGAAAAATCTACTACAGTCATCGTGACCAGTATGAGGAAGAGTATCAACTACGCTTACAAGGATACAGTTCCATTAGAACATCTCTTTATCCTCATTTAATGCAACGCGATACTGTCAAAACAAGTCAATACCCTTTATTTGTAACCCTACATCTAGGGATTTCCCAACTGATGGAAACTATCTCACAGCAGTCTCAACGAATTAGTGAAATAGTTGATACCCTCCCTAAGATTGCCCACGATCAGTTTTATAAAGAACAGCTCTACCAATCGATTATTTCCACAAATGAAATCGAAGGTATCCATACAACTCGTAAAGAGTTGGTCGATGTGGAGAAACTCCTAGAGGAAGACCCCTATAAGACCGAACAAATCAAACATCTTTCCACCTTGCGAATGTACCAACAAATCTTGAAGGATGAATTTCTCCAAATCCAATCGCTTGAAGATATCAGAGGGATTTATGACCAATTAACACAGGGAGAAATATCGCCAGAGGATGAACTCGATGGAGAGTTTTTTAGACAGAAATCGGTCTTTATCCAAGACGACAAGACTGGCAAAGTCATCTATATCCCACCTCAAAAGGAGGAACAGATTCAGGTCATGCTGACAGAGTGGATTCGTTTTATCAACGACCATTCTATCCCAAACCTTGTCAAGGCTTGTGCTGGACACTATTTTTTTGAAAATATTCATCCATTCTACGATGGGAACGGTCGGACAGGACGCTACATCCTCGCCAAGTACTTGTCTAGAAAGCTCGATAAATTCTCAGGTCTGGTTTTGTCCCAACAAATCAATCACCATAAGCAAGACTATTATAAGGCTTTTAGGAATACTGGTGATCATCTCAACCGTGCCGATGCTACCTTCTTCGTTGAAACCTTGTTGACTTTTATCAAGGAAGGACAGGAAAATATTATCCAAACCCTCCTTGAAAAACAAGAGCAACTGAATCGCTATAAAGTTAAGATAGAGCAGACAGAAGGGCTGGAGGAAGTCGAGAAATACATCTTGTTTCTACTCGCTCAGTCCAAGCTCTTTGTTGATGATAAGAGAGATGGTATAGAAGATAGAAGCATCATCCAACTGGCCAATCAGTCCAACCATCATTACTCTAAGAAAAAGGTCAAGGATGCTTTCTTGCATCTTGAAGATAGGGGAATTTTGACCCTAATTGGTCGAAAACCTTCCCAACATTATCTTTCTGACTATTTTTAATACTCAATGAAAATCAAAGAGCAAACTAGGAAACTAGCCGCAGGTTGCTCAAAACACTGTTTTGAGGTTGGCAAGGCGACGTTGACGTAGTTTGAAGAGATTTTCGAAGAATATAAACCTATCTCCCCCTTAGCGGTAGGATATCCTCTGAAATCATGCGCATATAGTCCTCTTTGAGGGCTTTTTTGTATTTGAGTTTTGGTAGTGCCTTGTCTCCGTGGACTTCCTTATAGGCCAGATAGTCCTGAGACTCGGTGATGGCTTTTTCACCATTTTGCTTGTCTCGTCCGATGCGGTAGTTGTCCACTACGAACTGGAGTTCATCCTCTCCTATCTGCCAATAATCTGCCGTTTCACGAATCTTTTTCTGGGTTGTTAGTTCAATCATCTCTTCCAACTTATGGGTTACAGACTGACCCTGATAGCTCTTGGCATCAGCTTGAACATCCTGCCAGAGTTTCGAGATGATGCTGGATAACTTAGGATTGGATTTGTTCAAATCTTCTATATAGTTATCTACCAGACTCTTTTCCTTTTTACCGATGAGGTTTTCCCGATTTTCGATCAAGGCTTGGATGAGAGAGAGGATATAGTGATAGTTTATCTCGTCGGTGCGGATGGATTCGAGCTCATACTCGATATCCAGCAGCACACCTTCATCTTCTTGGTCTTCTTTTCTGCGTCTGCGGAGCTCTTCAATAACATTTTGATATTGGCCAGCAAAGTTCTCGATGTCTTCTAGGCTGAGGCCAATTTCTCTGAGAATGACTTTCTCATCATAGTCAGAATAGACTTGTATAGAAGATAGGAGCTTGTCAAATTCTTGGAAGGCCTTGGCAAAGCGTTTTAATTCTGCATCTGTCGCTGTATCCAAATCAGGCACCTGCTCTGGACTTGGAGCGATGGCTAATAGTTGATGAACCTTCTCAAGAAACTTGGCCTTCTCCTCCTGCCATTCTGGGGCTAGGACACTGGTTTCGCCACCATTTGAGTAGAGGCTCAGAGCTTCATCCACCTTTTCTTTAAAACGGTCAGGAGTTTGGAAGGTGACGATTTGACCGAATTTCTTGCCTTCATCAAAGAGGCGATTGGTTCGTGAAAAGGCCTGAATGATGTGCTGGGGTTTCATGGGCTGACGGTCCATGAATAGGGTCGATAGGCAAGGGGCATCAAAGCCTGTCAACAAGCGATCCACCACGATAACCAAGTCCAACTGTTCCTCACGGAAGGCAAAGCGTTCTTTCTTACGGGCCAGACGGTCGTTGAGGTCACTATTGTAGGAGGCAATGGTCGCTAGGCTAAAGTGGGTACCAAACATGGCATTGTAGTCTTCTAGGCTCTCCTCCATGTAGGCTTGGTTGACATAGGAGTTTGCTTCATTTTCTGTCACAGAGTAAGTAATGGCAGCCTTAGGGAAGTCTGGCAAAACCTTTTTAACATTTTCTGATATGCTTAGAGACTTTTCTCCATTTTTGACTTGCTTAATCAGGTTATAATAGGCCTGCGCACGGGCAATGCTTTTGACAGTCAAAATGGCTTCATAGGTTTTTCCTACCCCATTTTGGAAACCGAGTTTGCGTCTTGAGCGATTGAGAATAGCATCTAAAACGGCAAGCATATGGCCTTCGTCATCATAACGCTCCTCGTCAATCTCATCTTCTACCCAACCAGGCATGGTCGTCTGATACTCCACATTAAAACCAAGAACCGCCTTGTCATGGATGGCTTCTTTGACGGTATATTGATGGAGGCAGTCACCGTACTGCTCTTCGGTCGTCTGAGCAAGGTCTCCTTTTTGTTCACGTTTATTTTCTGTAAAGATTGGAGTCCCTGTAAACCCATACCAGAGAGAATTTGTAAAGAAGTGCTCTAGGTGGCGTTGGCGTTCAGGAGTCACTGCGCGATGGCATTCATCGACGACAAAGGCTAGTTTAAGTTGTTTGATACGATTGTAGACCTTTTGGTGACGGCCTTCATCAAACTGACGAATCATGGCGTTGATTTTCTGGATGGTCGTCACAACGACACGGCGGTCATCAGAAGCCAGATTTTTAACCAATTCCTGTGTATCATCGGTCTCGCCGATATCGATTATATCGTTCTCTGCGTAAGATTGAAAAGAACTAGTCGTCTGCTGGTCAAGGTCTGTCCTATCAATCACGAAGATTGTCTTCTCAATGGATGGTATCTGGAGCAGATTGCGCGAAACCTTATAGGAGGTCAGGGTTTTTCCTGAACCAGTCGTATGCCAAATATAGCCTGACTGGCGCTTGCGACTGGCTTCACGGATAGCCTCAATGGCATGTACCTGATAGGGGCGTAATAAAATCAAGGCCTTCTTGTCATCATCAATGACAGAATACTGCATGACCATCTCGTGGGCTCTCGGTATCGACAAGACAGACTCTGCAAAGTCAAATAGCTGGGGTTGGGGGCTATTTTCACTATCCACCCACTTGGTCAAGAAGCGTTCATTTAGCTTGTTGGCTTTGGCAGCTGCGATGTAGCGAGTATCTGTAACGTTTGAGACGACAAACATCTGAAGACTTGAAAAAATACCTCTGAACTGTCCTTCTTGGTCGTATTTCTTAATCTGACGGAAGGCATCCATATACGGATGAGAACGGCTTTTCAGTTCGATTTGAATCATAGGCAGACCATTGATCAGCAAAGTCACATCCCCACGGCGCTGGCGAATCCCTTCTCCGCCTGTGATGACTTGGTTGACAACCTCATAGCTGGATTTGCCACCAGCGACATTGTTTCTCCACAAGACTTCCAAGCGAATGGTGCCTAAACTAGCATCTTCACGTTGAACCTGCACCTTGGCAATGCCATTTTCCCCTGCTATCCACTTGGCTGCTTCGTAGAAGTTGACGAAATTGAGCTGGTTTTTAATTTGATTTTTCTCTGAATTTGTAAGGGGATGGTCTTGCAAAATGCGGACATTATTGGCTTCCAGCTTGGCAAAAAAGTTTCCCCATAGGAGGTCTTCTGTATTTAACTCAGGTCGATACACCCATTGACTTTCTCCCTTTGTCAACTGGTTGATCAAATCTCGTTCGATAGCCAATTCCTGTTTGGTTTTGGCTTTACCTGCTACAGGGATAGCAGTCTCATCTTTGGGAGAGAGTCTCTGGCTGATATGGAAATCCTGCAAGGCGGCTTGATTGAGATATTGCAATTTTTTGAGAAGATCTTGCTCCGTCCCTTTAATGGCTTGATAGGCTGCCGTCAAGTCTTTATCTGCATCTAGGTAGTGATGGGGATTCTTCTTTATTTGAATATAACCCTGCACTAAATCTTCTAAACGTCTCAGCTGAATAGCAAGCTGGTTCTGGAGTTCCTGAGAATTGCTTCCAGATGCTCCTTTCTGGTTGATAGCTTCTAGGTATTCTACGATGGCAGTATAACTAGGCTGTAACTCAGGTGCTGAAACGATGAGTTCTTGCTCTAATTCTTTTGATAAGGTGTAAGCCATGTTCATACCCCATTTCTACAACGCAAAAAGCCTACCAAAAAGATTGGCAGGTTTTGAAAATGGGTATGAAAACGCAAGTTTATATATATATGCAAGCTAGTTATTTGCTTAAATCTGAAAACCATAGGGACTCTTCCTTTTCATTCATCCAAGGCGTTGCGACATCGAAAAAACAGCGCCTTTACTTCCTTCTATTGTATCATAAAAGACTAGTAGTGAAAAGGTTTCCCATGGTTTTATCTCTTATTTCAGAGTAAAGGTAGTTTCTTTCTTAAATTTTCAATCTATCTATAGACTAAAAGATCTTTTTAGTTTAGAATAGTAATATAAACTATTTTTGTATCATGATAACTTAGAATAATTCATAATTTTTTAATAAAAATAAAAAATATAAATAGGAGAATTTATAATGTGTAAAGTCTATAAATATAGCGAACTATACTCAACAGATTTTATGTCTTATTTTGACAATAAAAAAGAAGTAATATCAGACATTGAACTTCAATCAGATGAATATAGTATAGATATTGATAAAATTATTGCTGAATTAGGAATTGAGGTTATAGAAACATACTTCGATTCGCATTCTGGAAAATATGATGCTGACACTAAAAAAATGTATGTTAATATTTTGGAACCGCTACAGCGTCAACGATTTACTAAGTCTCATGAATTAGGCCATTTTGTGTTAAAACATGAAGGAATTTCTGAACGTGAACAAACACCAGTAGCGAATGCTAAAGAAAGAGCTGCTAACCAGTTTGCAGCAGAACTACTAATGCCGCAAAAGTTAATCATAAAAGCAATCGATAGAATGGCAATAGATTATTCTATGACCTGGGAGGAATTAGATACTTTAAATGATGAAATTATTATTACTTATCTTGCTGAAAAATTAAATGTGTCCAATCCGGCTATGAAATATAGACTTATTAATTTGGGTGTATTGTCCATTTAAGGAGAATTTTATGTTACTTAGGGATAAATTCTATGAAAATTTAGGGACCTATTATTCATCCCCTGAAGAAATAAAAAATCAACTGAATTCAAAAATCTTTAATGATTTTAAAATAGTAATAAATATAATTGGAATAAACCAACCTCAGGAAGATTTAACACCAATTTACAAAATTCAAAATCTAGAACTCTCATCAACAAATAAAAACTCTAAATTGCAAGATGAAATCGATGATATCAATAAATATTTATTAAGTGCAGGTACGGGATTAGGATATAAAGATGAAAAAAATTCATGGAGTTTATTTTACTTAATAAAAGAAATGATTACATCGTTTCAAAGACAAGGCTATAATTACTATAGGGGACAAAGAGAAGATTGGGAAACAGTACCAGGGATATTTAGAAATTTACAAAATAGTGAAGGAAATAAATACTGTAACACTTTTGAATCTCTTTATCTAAATATCTCTAGAGAATTTCCTGATGAAGTTAAATATGTCCCTTTAAATCAAGAAATGTTAGATATCCGAGCTGATGAATTAGCTATCTTACAACATTATGGTTTGCCAACAAGTCTACTAGATATTTCCGAAAATCCATTCATAGCCATGTTGTTTATGTTAGGTTTTGGGAAAATAAAAAATCCTCAGTTAGAGTTCTATAAAATTGACTCCAGCAATGATAGTGAGAATGGAATAATTTCTTTAGTTCATAAGAAAATTACAAATAAGAGAATACGGGCACAAAAAGGTGCTTTTATAAATTTTGATAAACTTATTAAATTTATAAATTTTAAAAAAAATGAAATAGAATTAGAAAATTATAAACCTATCGATAGAATTATTCTAAATATCAAATTTAATATAGAGGCCTCTATTAAGTCTTTAAAAAATCAGCAAAGCTCTAATCATACTAAGCCAGAAGATGATCTATCTTCTAAAAATTTAGACGGAGTAATTAAATTTTTAGAAGGAAAGTCTGTCAAATCAGGTTCTGATAAAAATAATCAAGAGGAAAGAATTTCTGGCGACTACTATGAATTAATTCAAAGAGAACTTTTACGAAAGTTAAAAGAGTACAATTATGAAACAAATGCCTTATTTCCAGATTTTTCAGACTATTTGATTTATAAATCTAAAGAATTCGAATTAAAAGATGATAAAAAATCTAATAGAGCGGTACTTAATGAATTAAAAAAAAATTCAAATAACCTGCCTTATCATAAAAGCAAAAAGAATAGAAAAGGTAAATATAGAATCACAAGAGTCTGGAGAAAAAGTCTTTGAAATCAAAAAAACGCATAATATCAAGAATTATACAACCTTGATATTATGTGTTTTATTGTAGAAAGATTTACTTCATTTTCTCCTGAAATTGAGTTTTTCCCAGCATCCTTGTGTATTATTCTTGTACTTCTTTCTGAGCAGCCTTGCCTTGGTCGAGAAGGGCTTGGACGATTTTCTCATCGCGTAGTTTGACAGAATCGTTGATCATTTCTGCGGACTTGACGATGGTTGTTTCTAGTTGGGCACGTTTCTGGCGTCCCAATTCAATAGCTGCGACGATACCTTGGTTTTGAGCGACCAGACTTTCAGCCAATTTGGTAACAGACTCAACAGCGACTGTCGGGCTTTGGGCAATTCTTTCCATCTGCGGAATCACTTCCTTGCTGGTCTCAGCTAGCATCTGAAGGGCAGCATTATTGGCATTGACAATGGCATCTGCCACGACACCTGATTTCATGGATTGTTGCAAAATACCCAGTTGGGCAATGGAAAGTTTCATTGTCGGAATCGTATTACGACGAAGCATTCCCAATTTTTGGCGCATATCAGATGACACCTTCACAAGATTGCGCATCTGAGGTGTTGTTGCCCAGGCAACATAGAGACGGCTGACATACTCAGTGTGCTGTTGTTCTAGGGTATTGACCACTTCTGCCATGCGGGCCAATTCTTGTGATTTGGTCTGGTATTCTACCGTACTTGTATCGAGTTGATCAGCTTGAGCTTTCAGTTCGGCAGCGCGTTTGCCAGCTTCTGTCTGGCTGGCTTCGATAAAGGAAATCACTCCCACTAGATTTTCAATGGATTTGGTATTGTCCTCAATCAACATCTCAGCAGAGACGATATTTCGAGCTAAGACATCTTCTTGCTTGACCACTGCGGCAGCCATACCATCGAGCTTTTGCTCCACTGTTTTTGAGTCAAAGTAAAATTCCTGTAGGGTATTCTTGCTCTTGTTAAACAATCGTTGCAAAAAGTTTGGCTTTTCTTCTAACTCAGCAATTTCAGCGTTCTTGTATTTGACTACAAAGCCTTGCAACTCACGGTTGGTATTCTTGAGAAGATCATCCACTTGGGGAATCTGCAGTTTCTTTTGTTCTGACAAGATACGGTTGACCGTATTGTTCACACCTTCTACAGCAGATTGTCCAAAATCCAAAAGAGCATTTTGATTGGTGACAAACTGGTCTACCAACTGGGGCACGTGCGCCTTGATCCCTTCTTGTTGCTCAGGGCTCAGCTTCTCAAGGAAGGTCAAGGTCTTGTCTGAGCCAGTATTGGTCTCGATGATTTGGGTTGTCTTATCCTCCTTAGCTACCGTATTATTGGCAATCTGGTCAATATCAAAATTAAATTCTGTCATGGTTACTCCTTTGTTTCTAACCTATTCTTTACGATCTTTTTCTAGGATACGCAAACTAATATCAAAATCACGCATATCTGTTTCATTGAGTTCTCTCAACACCTGGTCCAGCTCAAGGTCAAATTGTTCGATAGCTGCTTTAGCTTGCTGTAAACGTTCTTCTGCTCGATTATAGTTTTTAGGATTGGCCTTAATCTTTAAATAGCCTTCTAAAATCGTTTTGAATTTCTCCATCTTCAAACTATGAATGGCCGTCAATTCTTCCTTATCCCCCTCAGCCGAGGTAGCAATCTTGTCTAAAATGGCCTGATGGTCAATGGCAATATTGGCCAAGGTCTGGGACAATTCTGGAGCTAATTCCTCTGGCTCCGCATTTTCAAGATCTACCTGACTTTCCCTATCCAAACGTTCTAGCTGAACATCGATGTCTGCCCTTACTGTACGAACCTTTTTGTCAATACGGTTGTAGACATCAGCATTGATATAGGACTTTAGACGATCCGCCTCCTGATGGATTTCCCTCAGTTCGATCAATACTTGATTGGCCAGACTCTTATAGGAATCTGAACCTTTTTCTACTAAAGTTCCCTCCAATTGCTGAATATCCTTGTCCGCCTGACGAATACGAGCTTTTAAAAGCTCAATCCGATCGTCGAGAGAACGATCCTGCAAAAGAGGATAGCGCCAACGTTTATAGAGACGATAACCACCATAGCCTAGCAGTACACAAGCCGCAAGCGGAAGAGCATATTGGACCAACAGGCCTAATAAGAACAAGAAGCCCCAAAAATAGAGACAACCTTTCCAAAAACCATTACCTAATTTCATAAACATTCCTTATTTTCAATTTATAAGTCTATTTTAGCACAAAAGACAAAAATGAGGGCGGAAATCCCCTATAAAAGAGTTGATTTCTTTGCTGTAGAATGGAGGCTAGTAGCGCGTGTGCTAATTTCAGTGGAGCGGACTCAAACCACAGGATTCAGTGTTATAAGATTGCGGAATGACCTCTGAGGAATATCAAAACAAAAGCTTGAAATATTGGGTGTTATATGTTAGAATGAACTTACAATGTGAGTAAAGTTACAGCATATGTAACTAAAAAGCCCCACCGTGCCACCGATGGTTTTTTTTTGCTACCCTCTTAAAGGGTTAACCATTACTTCTTACGTTTCTTAAGCCATAACTTGAAAAGCTCAGATAACACGTTAATAAGTAACAGAGCTAGAAACACTGTGAGTAAAGTTTCTAACATCGGCAACACCTCCCTTCATTAAATTGAGGGGGCTAAAATATAGTAGATTGAAACTAGAATAGTACATCTGGATTTCTAAAATATTACTAGAAATTGATTTGATTGTCCTGATTGATTTGTCCTATTTTTATTTTATTTCTCTATATTATATCATCAAGATCACGTAATTCCCAAACAAAAACGCCTTTATGTGTATGTACTGATGTACTGATCCCAAAAAGTTAGACAATTAATTTAAGCAAAGGATTTAGTTCTGTATTGCACAGGGCTAAGTCCTTTTAGTTTTACCTTAATTCGTTTATTGTTGCAGTAATCAATATAGTCTACAATAGCTTGTTCCAATTGATTAAGCGATTGAAACGACTTCTCATAACCGTAAAACATTTCCGATTTCAGAATCCCAAAGAAGGACTCCATCATACCATTGTCTGGGCTGTTACCCTTACGTGACATAGATGGTTAGATTCCCTTATTCTTTAAAAAATGACGATAGAAATCGTGTTAGTATTGCCATCCTTGGTCACTATGGAGAATTGTATTTTCGTAATGGTTCTCTGTAAAGGCTTGTTCTAGCATAGCTTTCATTTGTACTAAGTTCGGCAAATAGGAGATAATTTCACTGTTAAAGCCATCTAAAACTGGTGATATAGTTGCTTAGTT
>NZ_VMLH01000051.1:0-6789 GCF_013276595.1 Streptococcus sp. 10824 | reverse complement strand
CTAGATGAACTTTTTAAAGAAATATTAGAGATTAATTTCTGAATAAAAATAGCTGGGAACACATCCTCTTCCTAATAATACGTCTTGTCTTATGTGACATTTTTATACTCTTCGAAAATCTCTTCAAACCACGTCAACGTCGCCTTGCCGTACTCAAGTACAGCCTGCGGCTAGTTTCCTAGTTTGCTCTTTGATTTTCATTGAGTATTATTTCCATTATTTATACTGATATATAAAATAATACGGAAAACTTCTCAAAAGTAAGAATTTCTTTGACAAACCAAAGAAAACGCTTGCACTATTTCCTACTGCATGCTATACTGGTATAAAAATTTATTGATTGGAGAATCATTATGAGAAAAACACCAACTCACACTGAGAAAAAAATGGTCTACAGCATCCGTTCCCTCAAAAATGGAACTGGTTCTGTCCTTATCGGCGCAAGCCTTGTCCTACTTGCTATGGCTACGCCAACTATCTCAGCCGACGAAAGTACACCAACCACTAACGCAAGTAATAGTGAAACTACTACTGCCCTTGCCCAACCTCTTACTGATACAGCAACGAGCACTGGTAAGAAAGAAAGTGATATTTCTTCACCTAATAATGCAAACGCTTCCCTAGAGAAAAAAGAAGAAAAACCTGCAACAGAGCCAACAACTCCTGTTGCAAGCCCAGCCGATTCAGCACCACAAACTGGACAAGATCGTTCAAATGAGCCAACTACTTCTACTAGTCCAGTAGCAACTGAAACTAAGGCAGAAGAACCCATCGAAGACAACTACTTCCGTATCCATGTCAAAAAACTTCCTGAAGAAAACAAGGATGCTCAAGGACTATGGACTTGGGACGATGTTGAAAAACCATCTGAAAACTGGCCAAACGGAGCCCTGTCTTTTAAGGATGCTAAAAAAGACGACTACGGCTATTACCTAGATGTCAAATTAAAGGGAGAACAAGCCAAGAAAATTAGCTTCCTCATCAACAATACAGCTGGAAAAAATCTAACCGGCGATAAATCTATAGAAAAACTAGTTCCAAAAATGAACGAGGCTTGGTTAGACCAAGATTACAAGGTTTTCTCTTACGAGCCACAGCCTGCAGGAACTGTTCGCGTCAGCTACTACCGCACAGATGGCAACTATGACAAGAAATCTCTCTGGTACTGGGGAGATGTGAAAAATCCAAGTAGCGCTCAATGGCCTGACGGAACAGACTTTACGGCTACAGGCAAATATGGCCGCTATATCGACATTCCTCTTAATGAAGCCGCAAGAGAATTTGGATTTTTATTACTAGATGAGAGCAAACAAGGAGACGACGTGAAAATCCGTAAAGAAGATTATAAATTCACAGATTTGAAAAATCATAGCCAAATTTTCCTAAAAGACGATGACGAATCAATTTACACAAATCCATACTATGTCCATGATATCCGTATGACAGGTGCCCAACACGTAGGAACTTCTAGCATTGAAAGTAGTTTTTCAACACTTGTCGGTGCTAAAAAAGAGGATATCCTCAAACACTCCAACATCACTAATCACCTAGGAAATAAAGTAGCTATCACCGATGTTGCAATAGATGAAGCTGGTAAAAAAGTGACCTACAGCGGAGATTTCTCTGACACAAAACACCCATATACTGTTAGCTACAATTCCGGCCAATTCACTACCAAAACAAGCTGGCGCCTGAAAGATGAGGCTTACAGCTATGATGGTAAACTTGGAGCTGATCTTAAAGAAGAAGGAAAACAAGTTGATTTGACCCTCTGGTCACCAAGTGCTGATAAGGTTTCTGTCGTTGTCTACGACAAGAATGACCCTGACAAAGTAGTTGGAACTGTCGCTCTTGAAAAAGGGGAAAGAGGAACTTGGAAACAAACTCTAGACAGCACAAACAAACTCGGAATCACCGATTTCACTGGATACTATTATCAATACCAAATCGAGCGTCAGGGTAAAACTGTTCTTGCACTCGATCCTTACGCTAAATCTCTCGCTGCTTGGAATAGTGACGATGCCAAGATCGATGATGCCCATAAAGTGGCTAAAGCTGCCTTTGTAGATCCAGCCAAACTAGGACCTCAGGACTTGACTTATGGTAAGATTCGCAACTTTAAATCGCGCGAAGATGCTGTCATCTATGAAGCTCATGTGCGTGACTTCACTTCAGATCCTGCCATCGCAAAAGATTTGACTAAACCATTTGGTACCTTTGAAGCCTTTATCGAAAAACTAGACTATCTCAAAGACTTAGGTGTGACCCACATCCAGCTCCTTCCAGTCTTATCTTACTACTTTGTCAATGAATTGAAAAATCATGAACGCTTGTCTGACTATGCTTCAAGCAACAGCAACTACAACTGGGGATATGACCCTCAAAACTACTTCTCATTGACTGGTATGTACTCAAGCGATCCTAAGAATCCAGAAAAACGAATCGCAGAATTTAAAAACCTCATCAACGAAATCCACAAACGTGGCATGGGAGCTATCCTAGACGTAGTTTATAACCATACAGCCAAAGTCGATCTCTTTGAAGATTTAGAACCAAACTACTACCACTTTATGGATGCTGATGGGACACCTCGAACTAGCTTTGGTGGTGGACGCTTGGGGACAACCCACCATATGAGCAAACGGATCCTAGTTGACTCTATCAAATATCTAGTTGATACCTACAAAGTGGATGGCTTCCGTTTCGATATGATGGGAGACCATGACGCCGCTTCTATCGAAGAAGCTTACAAGGCTGCACGCGCCCTCAATCCAAACCTAATCATGCTTGGTGAAGGTTGGAGAACCTATGCTGGTGATGAAAATATGCCTACTAAAGCTGCTGACCAAGATTGGATGAAACATACCGATACTGTCGCTGTCTTCTCAGATGACATCCGTAACAACCTCAAGTCTGGTTATCCAAACGAAGGTCAACCTGCCTTTATCACAGGTGGCAAGCGTGATATCAACACTATCTTCAAAAATCTCATTGCTCAACCAACCAACTTTGAAGCAGACAGTCCTGGAGATGTCATCCAATACATCGCAGCCCATGATAACTTGACCCTCTTTGACATCATTGCCCAGTCTATCAAAAAAGACCCAAGCAAGGCTGAGAACTATGCTGAAATCCACCGTCGTTTGCGACTTGGAAACCTCATGGTCTTGACAGCTCAAGGAACTCCGTTTATCCACTCTGGTCAGGAATACGGGCGTACCAAACAATTCCGTGACCCGGCCTACAAGACTCCAGTAGCAGAGGATAAACAACCAAACAAATCTCACTTGTTGCGTGATAAGGATGGCAATCCATTTGACTATCCTTACTTCATCCATGACTCTTACGATTCGAGTGATGCTATTAACAAGTTTGACTGGACTAAGGCTACAGATGGAAAAGCATATCCTGAAAATGTCAAGAGCCGTGACTATATGAAAGGGTTGATTGCCCTTCGTCAATCTACAGATGCCTTCCGACTTAAGAGTCTCCAAGATATCAAAGACCGTGTCCACCTCATCACTGTCCCAGGTCAAAATGGTGTAGAAAAAGAGGATGTAGTAATTGGCTACCAAATTACTGCTCCAAACGGTGATATCTACGCAGTCTTTGTCAATGCGGACGAAAAAGCTCGCGAATTTAACTTGGGAACTGCCTTTGCCCACCTCAGAAATGCTGAAGTTTTGGCAGATGAAAACCAAGCAGGGCCAGTCGGAATTGCCAACCCTCAAGGACTTGAATGGACTGAAAAAGGCTTGAAATTGAATGCCCTTACAGCTACTGTTCTTCGAGTATCTCAAAATGGAACTAGCCATGAATCAACTGCAGAAGAGAAACCAGACTCAACCCCTTCCAAGCCTGAACATCAAAATGAAGCTTCTCACCCTGCACATCAAGATCCAGCTCCAGAAGCTAGACCTGATTCTACTAAACCATCTGCAACAGTAGCTGATTCAGAAAATAAACCTAGCCAAGCTACAACTGATTCACAAGCTGAACAACCAGCACAAGAAGCACAAGCATCATCTGTAAAAGAAGCGGTTCGAAACGAATCGGTAGAAAGCTCTAGCAAGGAAAATATACCTGCAACCCCAGATAAACAAGCTGAACTTCCAAATACAGGAATCAAAAACGAAAACAAACTCCTATTTGCAGGAATCAGCCTCCTTACGCTCCTTGGTCTCGGTTTCTTACTAAAAAATAAAAAAGAGAACTAAACTAGCCCTCCTATAGAACTATCCCCCAAGCCTTAACGCTCGGGGGATTGATTTTTGCCCTGATAAGCCTATCTATCAAATCATATATTCTACACTATAGGTCGCATCCGAGAGTATTCGTGCCAAAAATTGCTTGGTTCGTTCTTCTTTTGGACGACTAAAGAAATCATGGGCATTATTTTCTTCAACAATTTTCCCACCGTCCATAAAAATAACATGATTGGCTACATCTCTAGCAAAACCCATCTCATGAGTCACTACTACCATAGTAACTCCTTCTTTAGCTAACTGTTTTAAAACATCTAAAACATCCCCTACCAACTCTGGATCCAAGGCCGATGTTGGCTCATCTAATAAAATGACCTCTGGTTTCACAGCAATGGCACGCGCAATACCGATTCGTTGTTGCTGGCCTCCAGAAAGCTGAGAGGGATAGTAAGCTTTATAAGCTAGTAAACCAACTTTTTCTAAGGCAGCTTCCGCACGTTTGATGGCTTCTTCCTTAGGAATTTTCCGAGCAATAATCAAGCCCTCCAAAATATTTTCCAAGGCCGTTTTATTAGCAAATAAATTATAATGTTGAAAAACAAAGGCGGTCTTCTGGCGAATTTCTAAAATATCTTTTTTGGTCAATTTGCCAAGATCGTATTCTTTATCAGCAAGCTTCAAAGAGCCACTATCGGCTTTTTCTAAATGATTGAGACATCTGAGAAAAGTCGTTTTACCTGATCCAGATGGCCCCAATATTACAACCACATCCCCTTGGTTGACCTTGAGATTAACATCTTCCAGGACTTGTCTGTCTCCAAATTTTTTTGCAACATGTTCTACTTGTAACATTGTCTCCTCCTATGCTAAACCTGTACTGGGCACTACTTGTCCCTTTCTTCTTTGAATATAGCGTTTCTCTAAGATTGAAAAGCCCCATTGAATCAATCCGCAAATAAGAATGTACTGTAAAAAGATCACAAAATAGGATTCAAAATACTGATAACCATAAGACGCTTCAACACGGGCAATGGCTGTAATATCCTTAATGGTCATCACAAAGACCAAAGAGGTTCCTTTTACAATATTTATGACTAGATTAGCCAGATTGGGCAAGGCTGATTGCAAGGCCTGTGGAAAAACAATCCTCACATAAGCCTGACTAGTGGTTAAACCAATCGCTTGTGCAGCTTCTAATTGTCCCTTATCCACAGTCAAAATAGCCGAACGTAAGATTTCTGATAAACTACCTGTTGTCATCAAACTATAGATAATAAAAGCATAATAGATCGGATTGAGTTTAAAGATATCAACATCACTCCCTATGCTTTTGAGAAATTGATTGAGCAAACTCGGAAACAAACTATAAAAGAAAAGAATCAGCAAAATCGGAGGTGTTGCTCTTATAAAAGCTAAATACACGAGAGAGAAAGTTCGAACACCTTTGACTTTATATATTTGTCCCAGAGCTAAAAACAAGGCTGGTCCAAAACTTAAGACCATGGCTACAATCATAATGATTAAGGTGGTTGGCACCCCTTTTAAGGTCTCTAAAAAAGTTTTCGCAATATAGTCTAAATCCATATCCTATCTCCCTTTCGTTTCCAAAGATTTTTCTAACAAGCGACTCAAGAAGGAAACAGCCAAGGCTACACCCCAATAAAGGATGGCAACCGCTGTATAGGTTTCAAGAGAGTAATTCCCCAAATTGCGACTGATTAAGAGATTCCCAGCTCCCATGACATCCACAAAACCAATCGTATAGGCTAGGGCAGCGTCCCGCATCAAATTTAGAATAGCGGTCGTCATATTTGGAAGAGCCACTTGAAAAGCCTGAGGAAAAATGATTCTCCAAAATGTCTGACTAGGGGTCAGACCAATACTGACTCCAGCTTCCATCTGACCTTTGGGAATTGCCTGATAGGACGCCTTAAATACTTCTGCAATGATAGCCGCAAATAGCAAGACCATGGTGAATAAGACGAAGACCGTCTTAGACCAGTTGTTGATATCTAAATTCAGCCACCATTTTAAAAATTCAGGTAAACCATAAAAAACTAAAAACAGTAAGACAATGGGGGGAGTACAGCGAAGAGTGAAAATATAGCCCTTAGAAAGACCTGCAAAAGTCTTGTCTTCTCCCACTTGAGCCCAAGCCAGTAAGCCACCGAAAAGGGAACCAAGGATTGTAGTAAAAAAGAGAATGGACAAGGTCATCGGAAGAGCCTGCCATAAGGTGGGTAAAAATTGGAACACTCTTGAAAAGTCATATGAAACCATGTAAACCTCTTTCTAATACTCAATGAAAATCAAAAAGCAAACTAGGAAACTAGCCGCAGATTGCTCAAAACAGTGTTTTGAGGTTGTGGATAGAACTGACAAAGTCAGTAACCATACCTACGGCAAGGCGACGTTGACGTGGTTTGAAGAGATTTTCGAAGAGTATAACACGCCTGACTGCTCATCTAATCTCTATCAACGTAGCTAAAAACATCTTCTTTGAAGTATTTTTGAGAAAGTTTAGCTAGAGTTCCATCTTCTTTTAATTCTTTAATCGCTTTTTCATACTCTTTAGCAAACTTCT
>NZ_VMLH01000050.1:0-54153 GCF_013276595.1 Streptococcus sp. 10824 | reverse complement strand
GAGGACGTTAAAAGGTTACAGTGAAAATAGGAAATCTGACGCAGAGTCTTTAGACTCTAGAAAGATTTATCTTTTTCACACAAACCTTAGTCCGAATTCAATTACTCTCGTGATTTACGCATATAGGTTACGACTACCTTTTTGGACTTTAGAGTTTCTGGCTCCCTTATCCGCTATATACGCCTTACTATCACCTTCCTGTTCGTAGAGCCACGATTTCGCTATCCCTTCCTCTGACGATTCTTATTTCCAGCGTCAGACTTAAAACGGTCTATCCCCAGACCGTTTTAATCCGCTACCTCACGATAGTCAGGCTTGGGAATCGCTATTGGGTTCACCGGTAGCAGGTGCCCACCGAGGACTTACACCTCAGATGCACGACATGCCCGTCGTACCAGAAAAGAGCAGGAAAAATTTCCTACTCCAATTTTCTACACTCGTTCTCCATCACTGTTTACTCTGTAGCCATCCACCGTCGTATTAACAGCTAGGGCACCTGAAGAGTAAGAATAATACCACTTACCAGAAACTTGATACCAGCCTGTTTTCATTGCCCCTGAACTATCCAGATAATACCACGAGCCATTTTCCTTTAACCATCCTGTCTGCATTTCACCAGATAATTTCAAATAATACCAGCTAGAACCGTCTTTCAGCCAGCCTGTTGATTTAGAACCATTTGATTTGAAATGATACCAACTACCATTTATTTTCTTCCAACCGACAGTTGGACTACTATTGGATCTATAGCTAGAGCTATTTCCTGATTGATTCTGATAATTTTGTGAAGAAGTCACTCCCTCTAGCTGTATATAGCGACGACTTCCGTTATAAGCCGTATAACTCAACCACTTGTAGCCATCTTTTTCGAGAATTTGATCATAATGAACCTTCTCCCCAGGATAATAGTAATCAATCACAGTTGCGCTAGCTAGAGGTTGATTTTTGATAGCTGACTTAGTCTTAAAATAATGTGTGCCCCCTGTTGAAGCTAAGGATTGACTAGTCCCAACACTGCCACCAGCCAAATCTTTAAAATGAATAAATCCTGTCATCGTATTTGCTTTTATACTTCGTTTATTATAGGCTTCTGTATAACCATAGTTATATTCCTCGATCTCAATCTGATCTCCCATTACATTTGACACCCAGGCAACATGCCCATAAGTTCCTGCAGTAGACCAAGCAATGGAGCCAATCGTCGGTGTATTATCTACACGATAGCCTTCACGACGAGCACGATGCCCCCATTCATTCGCATTTCCATAAGCCCTTGGAATCTCAAAACCATTGACATTACTCAAACGAAAGGCTGCGAAAGAAGTACACTGACGAGAATACATGCGCCACTGATCAATCTCCTGGCTCCCATTTTTATAATAAGCAGGATAATCATCTCCACGCGCAATCGATCCATTCCCTCCAGAGTAGGCATAGACACTATCACCCGCTGCTAGCATCAATCCTACTACTAAAAAAGAAACAAGCTTTTTAACTGACATCTTCAAGTAATAACTTGTCCCTCTTGCTATAAACGGTAAAATTTTCATTCTTCCTCCTTGAAAAATAATATAAATCGAAGATTGCCTTCACTTAAACTATTCGGAGAAAAAAGAAAAAGTGAGAAAATTTCTCACTTTAGTCCAGATAATGAATCAAATTCTTTTCTGTAAGGATATCTGAGTAGGTAAAGGATTCAACGTAAACATTAGCTTGTTTATCTCCTTCAACGTTCCCAAATTCCACAATAAATAGGGATGGATAAACTTCAATTAACTTACCCAATCTATTTTTTTGGCGCTTGCGCCCATTTTCCAAAGTCATTTCAATTACATGACCCTCATGCGCCTTGATTTCCTCTTTGATTTTTTTCATCTTGGCTACATCTGTAAATGCATCTGACATCTTATGCCTCCCTCTTTGAGATACTTGAAAATTTATTGTATTCTTTTTGGAAAATCAATTCCACAGTTCCACGAGCTCCACTACGGTTTTTCTCGATAATAACTTCCACCTTATTATTTGGTATGCCTTCCTCTTCTTCACCACCACGCTCATAGTAATCGTCGCGATAAAGAAAGGCTACGATATCAGCGTCCTGCTCGATAGACCCAGATTCACGAATATCAGACAAGACTGGTCTTTTATCCTGACGTTGTTCTACACCACGAGACAACTGACTCAGAGCGATTACTGGAACCTTCAGTTCCTTGGCTAGGATTTTCAACTGACGTGAAATTTCTGAAACTTCTTGTTGGCGGTTTTCTCGCCCAGTTCCCGTGATAAGCTGCAAGTAATCTATCAAAATCAAACCTAGATTGCCCGTTTCTTGAGCCAGTTTACGAGAACGAGAACGAATCTCTGTAATTCGAATCCCTGGCGTATCATCGATATAGATACTTGCGTTTGCTAGGTTCCCTTGAGCAATGGTATATTTTTGCCACTCCTCATCGGTCAATTGACCTGTACGGATAGAATGCGACTCAACCAACCCTTCTGCCGCTAACATACGATCGACTAGACTTTCCGCACCCATTTCGAGCGAAAAGATAGCAACCGTTTTGTCCAACTTAGTTCCAATGTTCTGAGCGATATTCAAGGCAAAGGCTGTCTTACCAACCGCTGGACGGGCTGCTAGAATAATCAACTCCTCCTCGTGTAGACCAGTCGTCATATGATCCAAATCACGATAACCTGTCGCAATACCTGTAATATCGGTCGTTTGTTGCGAGCGAGCTTCCAGATTT
This sequence comes from Streptococcus sp. 10824, assembly GCF_013276595.1. Taxonomy (NCBI): domain Bacteria; kingdom Bacillati; phylum Bacillota; class Bacilli; order Lactobacillales; family Streptococcaceae; genus Streptococcus; species Streptococcus sp. 10824. The sequence continues at coordinate 51,406 of NZ_VMLH01000050.1, read as the reverse complement.
CCAAAGTTGACATTCAACACATCTCGAATGTTCTTAAACCCGCTTCGATTAGCATTTTCACTGACATCAATCAGGCCTTTTTCTGCCTGAGCAATGATTTCATCAGCTGGTTGCGACGCTTCGTAAGCTTGGTTGACAGACTCTGTCAACTTAGCGATTAATCGCCGTAACATAGCCTTTTCTGCAACGATTTTAGCATAATACTCCGCATTAGCAGAAGTTGGCACAGAATTGACAATCTCAACTAGGTAAGACAGGCCACCAATATTCTGTAAATCCCCTTGATTATCAAGAATGGTGCGAACCGTTGTTGCATCTATGGCATCACCACGATCGGATAAATCGACCATGGCTTGGAAAATCAAACGATGGGCATACTTAAAAAAGTCCCGAGACTCAATGTATTCTCGCACAAAAACAAGTTTACTCTCATCAATAAAGATAGCCCCCAAAACAGATTGCTCAGCTAAGATGTCTTGAGGTTGTACTCGTAACTCTTCTACTTCTGCCATCAGACTTCCCTTCCTTTTACAATCTTGTCAAGAAGGTGTAAACTTATCCTTCTTTCACACGAAGATTGATTACACTTGTGATATCTTGATAGATTTTCACTGGCACATCAATCAAACCAACCGCTCGAATCGGAGCTTGTACTTGAATATGACGTTTATCAATCTTAATTCCAAATTGCTTTTGCAATTCTTCTGCAATCTTCTTATTGGTAATAGAACCAAAGGTACGACCATCTGGACCAACTTTTTCAACAAATTCTACAACCGTTTCTTCTGCTTCAAGTTGGGCTTTAATTGCTTTTGCTTCTGCAATCATCTCAGCGTGAGCTTTCTCTTCAGATTTTTGTTTACCACGAAGTTCACCTACAGCTTGAGCAGTCGCTTCTTTTGCTAGGTTCTTTTTGATAAGAAAGTTTTGCGCATACCCTGTTGGTACTTCCTTAATTTCGCCTTTTTTACCTTTTCCTTTAACATCTGCTAAAAAAATTACTTTCATTCTTCTTTCTCCTTTTCCTTTATTTCATTTAATACAATTTCTGTCAGTTTTTCACCTGCTTCTGACAAGGTTAAATCTTTAATTTGAGCTGCTGCCAAATTAAAGTGACCTCCACCGCCTAACTCTTCCATAATCCGTTGCACATTCAGTTTACTACGACTCCGAGCTGAGATGGATATAAAGCCTTGTGTATTTTTCGCAAGAACAAAACTCGCTTCAATACCTGACATAGCTAACATGGCATCTGCTGCCTTACTAATAACAACTGTATCATAGCATTTCGTGTCCTTAGCCTCTGCTATTAGTACATCTGAACCTAATTTACGCCCCTGTAAAATCAGTTCATTGACCTCACGATATTCTTCAAAATCTGTCGCAGCGATTTCTTGGATAGCAATACTATCACTTCCGCGCGTTCTGAGATAGCTAGCAACATCAAATGTCCGACTAGTCACTCGTGAGGTGAAATTTTTAGTATCCAGCATCATACCAGCCATCAAGACACTTGCTTGCATACGACTCAAACGATTTTTCTTAGAATTTTGGAACTGAATCAACTCCGTTACCAACTCACTGGCACTGCTTGCACCACTTTCGATATAAGTGATAACTGCATTGTCTGGGAAATCCTGATCCCTTCTATGGTGGTCAATAACAATGGTTTGGGTAAATAAATCATAAAAATCTTTTGATAATGTTAAGGCTGTCTTTGAATGGTCTACAAGAATCAACAAAGAACGATTGGTCACCATCCCCATTGCATCCTTAACAGACAACAACTTCGTAACTCCTTCTTTTTCTAAGAATGAAACAGCTCGTTCAATATCTGGAGACATTTGTTCTTCGTCATAAAGAGCATAGCTATTTTCAATCACATTGCTGGCGAACAACTGCATACCTACAGCAGAGCCCAAAGCATCCATATCTAAATTTCTATGCCCAACTACAAACACTTGATCCACACTACGAATCTTATCAGATATGGCTGTCATCATTGATCGAGTACGGGTACGAGTGCGCTTGATGGACGCAGCCGACCCACCGCCAAAGTAGACTGGATTTTTCGTTTCATCATTCTCCTTGACAACCACCTGGTCGCCACCACGTACTTCAGCCAAGTTCAAGTTGAGCAAAGCAACTTTCCCTATTTCATCATGATTTCCATCGCCATAAGAAAATCCCATACTTAAGGTCAAGGGCAACTGCCTCTGTTTCGACTCTTCTCTGAAAGCATCAATAACAGAAAATTTATCATTCATCAAGCCCTCAAGCACCGTATAGTCAGTAAATAGATAAAATCGATCCATACTTACCCGACGAGAAAACATCATGTATTTTTCTGAAAACTCTGATATAAAATTAGCTACAAAACTATTGATTTGACTAATATCTGACTCAGAAGTTGCATCCTCCAAATCATCATAATTATCCACAGACACAACTCCAATCACTGGTCGACTCGTTACTAATTCATCTGTTATGGCTTGCTCCCTGGATACATCTACAAAATACAAAACACCGGAAGAAGAATCCATATGAACAGCATAACGCTTCTCACCCAGCTTAGCATAAGTAGACGGATTTCCTACTGAAGCCTTGATAATCGTTTGAACAGCTTCTAAATCAAAATCGCCATCTTCCTTGGTCAAAATCAATTCAGCATAGGGATTAAACCACTCAACCTCTCCAGAAGATAAATTCAATTTCATAACACCTACAGGCATCTGTTCCAATAGAGCTGTCAAACTTTCTTCCGCTTGGTGGTTTACATACTGTATCTGTTCTACATCACTCCTTGTATAATGCACTCTCAGTTTCTTAAATAAAAAAACATAGCCTCCTACAAAAAGAAACAAAATGAAAACCGTCAACAGATTATTATTAACAAAAATAATGAAAGTGGATAAGACTCCAAACGCAATCAATCCTACTAGAATAGGAAAAATTGGACTTACATAAAATTTTTTCATTCAAAACCTCTTGGCACCCATTATACCATAATACCCCTCAAAAAGCGACTTTTTAAAAGTGTAATCAGTAATTCTATCAATTATAAGAAAAAGGTAGTTTACAATTCAGTAAACCTACCTTTACACATATTGAAATTAAGATTCTTTAACCTCTAACAAACCAATTTCGCCATCCTCACGACGATAAATCACATTGGTTGTCTGATCTTCAACATCCACATAGATAAAGAAATCATGCCCCAATAAATCCATTTGTAGAATTGCTTCTTCCAAATCCATTGGTTTTAAATCAATTTGTTTTGAACGAACAACTTTAGACTGGACAACATTTGAATCTTCCACCAAAACATCTGTAAATAATTGACCAGTTGCTACCTTATTTTTATTTTTACGCTCGATTTTTGTTTTATTTTTACGAATCTGACGTTCAATTTTATCAGTTACAAGGTCAATTGAACCATACATATCTTGAGACACATCTTCTGCACGGAGAGTAATAGATCCAAGCGGAATCGTTACTTCCACTTTAGCTGTTTTTTCACGATAAACTTTTAAGTTAATGCGGGCATCCAACTCTTGTTCTGGCTGGAAGTACTTTTCGATCTTTTCGAGTTTAGAAACTACATAATCACGAATTGCTTCTGTTACTTCTAGGTTTTCACCACGGATACTATATTTAATCATATGAGTACCTTCTTTCTAAACATTTTTGTTTTTATGATTTTATTATAACGCTTTCATTCTATTTTTGCAAATTTTTTCCTCATCTTACAAGGGAAAATGTTTTTACATCCTTAGCACCAGCTTCTTCCAACAGTTTCTTGACACGATTTATAGTTGCTCCTGTAGTATAGATATCATCTATAAGTAGGATTTTTTTAGGAATAGTGACTCCACTTTTTATAAAGAAAGGAAGTTCTGTCCCCAAGCGTTCTGAACGATTTTTAGAAGAACTGGCTCTCTCTTCTCTTTTCCCTAGTAAATCCAGATACGAAAAACCTGCTGCCTCTACCAAGCCCTCAACCTGATTAAATCCTCTGTTAGCATATCTATCAGGACTTAGGGGAATGACTACAAATTGATACTCTTTGTACTTTTTTAACTCCTCACTTAAAACTGAAGCAAAAACTTTTCTTAAAAGGAAGTCTCCATCAAACTTATACCGACTGAAAAAATCCTTCATAGCTTGATTGTAAGTAAAAATTGCTCTATGACTGACTTCAACTCCTTCTTTACACCAAAGTTGACAATCTTGACACTTTGTTGACAATCCTATTTTCATACAGTTTGGACAGTACTCTTCTCCAATTCTCTCAAAAGTAGAATCACAATCTAAACAAAGACAGGAGGCATCATTCTTCAGAAGTAAGAGACTACTAAAAGTTAAAACAGTCTTCATAGTCTGCTCACATAACAAGCACTTCATAGACCAGCCTCCTTATTCATCATCTGAATTTCCTTAATCGCCTTCTTAATTGAAGCATTTAACCCATCATGGAAGAAAAGCAAATCTCCTGTCGGTCTATCCATACTTCGTCCAACTCGTCCACCAATTTGAATCAAACTAGACTTGGTAAACAAACGATGATTGGCCTCTACTACGAAAACATCCACACAAGGGAATGTAACTCCACGCTCCAAGATTGTCGTACTGATAAGTATTGTCAGCTCCCCATCTCGAAAAGCTTGTACTTGCTCTAATCGATCCTCTGTTACAGAAGATACAAAGCCAATTTTCTCATTTGGAAATTGCTCCTGTAAGATTTCTTTTAACTGCTCCCCTTTCTTAATTTCTGAAGCAAAAATAAGTAACGGATAACCTGTCTTTCTCTGCTTATCAATATAGGACTTTAACTTTGGCGACAAACACTTCTTATCTAAGTAGCGATTAAAATCCGATAACCAAATTGGTTTTGGAATAATCAACGGATTTCCATGAAACCGTCTCGGTAAACTCAGTCTTTTTAGTTCTCCTAAACGGATCTTTTTATCTAACTCATTGGTCGAAGTCGCTGTTAAAAAGATTCTCAATCCATTCTCCTTTACACTATTCTTGACAGCGTGGTAAAGCGTGGGATTATCAACATAAGGAAAAGCATCTACTTCATCCACTATCAGCAAATCAAAAGCTTGATAAAACTTCAATAACTGATGGGTCGTCGCAACAACTAGTGGTGTTCGAAAATAAGGTTCCGATTCTCCATGTAGCAAAGCTATTCCGCAAGAAAAATCCTGTTGCAGGCGCTTATACAGCTCCAAACAAACATCTATGCGAGGACTAGCCAAACACACTGCACCACCTCCATTGATCACTTTAGCCACTACTTGATAAATCATTTCTGTCTTTCCAGCTCCTGTTACCGCATGAACTAAGGTTGGCTTTTGCTTGTCTACTGCTTGAAGTAGTCCCTCTGACACCTTCTCTTGAAAAGGAGTTAATTGGCCGCGCCATTTGAGAACATCTTGCTTCGGAAAATCCTCCTGCGGAAAATAGTATAAAGTTTGATCACTTCTGACTCGCTTCATCAGCAAGCACTCTCGACAATAGTAAGCACCGATGGGCAAATACCATTCTTCTAGAACAGTACTATTACAACGTTGACAGAAAAGTTTCCCCTTCTCCTTTCTCATTGCTGGAAGTTTCTCCGCCAACTGACGTTCTTCTTCTGTTAATTCATTCTCAGTAAATAAACGACCGAGATAATTTGGATTTACTTTCATACTTCTTTATTCGTAAAAACTAGCACTTTAGATGATTTTTTAGTACAATTAAATCATGGAATTTAGAACAATTAAAGAGGACGGTCAAGTCCAAGAAGAAATCAAAAAATCTCGCTTTATCTGCCATGCCAAGCGTGTTTATAGCGAAGAAGAGGCTCGTGACTTCATTACTGCCATCAAAAAAGAACACTACAAAGCGACACATAACTGCTCTGCCTTTATTATTGGAGAACGTAGTGAAATTAAACGTACAAGTGATGATGGTGAGCCTAGTGGTACTGCTGGTGTTCCCATGCTTGGGGTACTAGAAAATCACAATCTCACCAATGTCTGTGTGGTTGTGACACGCTACTTTGGTGGTATTAAACTAGGCGCTGGAGGACTAATTCGTGCTTACGCCGGCAGTGTCGCCTTAGCTGTCAAAGAAATTGGCATCATTGAAATAAAGGAACAGGCGGGCATTGCTATTCAAATGTCTTATGCTCAGTACCAAGAGTACAGTAACTTTCTTAAAGAACATAATCTCATGGAGCTGGATACAAACTTTACAGATCAAGTCGATACGATGATTTATGTTGATAAAGAAGAAAAAGAAACTATTAAAGCTGCACTGGTAGAATTTTTTAATGGAAAAGTCACTTTAACTGATCAAGGTTTACGCGAAGTTGAGGTTCCTGTAAACCTAGTGTAAACAATAGATAATACAGTGTTTCACTGATATTTCCACCGCTACTTTAATTAGCAAAATAAAAAGATGCGTACCAAAATATACTAGAAAATGAAGCAATTCAAACGAAACCTGATATCGTTTTCCTTTACACCTATTTACTAGAATTAGCTGAACACAATCGCTTAAAAATTAATGGCTTAGACCTGTGATATAAAAAAATCCTATCACTTCGATAGGATTTCTATATTTTACAAATGGTATAGATAGCGTTATACTAGAAATATCTTATACAAAGAGGTATTCATATGTCTATTTATAACAACATTACTGAACTAGTCGGTCAAACACCGATTGTTAGACTCAACAACATTGTGCCAGAAGGTGCTGCAGATGTCTATGTAAAACTTGAAGCATTTAATCCTGGTTCATCTGTAAAAGACCGTATTGCCCTTAGCATGATTGAAAAAGCTGAACAAGATGGTATTCTGAAACCTGGTTCTACTATTGTTGAAGCAACAAGTGGAAACACTGGTATTGGACTTTCATGGGTAGGGGCTGCTAAAGGGTATAAAGTTGTCATCGTTATGCCTGAAACTATGAGTGTAGAACGCCGTAAGATTATCCAAGCCTATGGTGCTGAACTCGTCCTTACGCCTGGTAGCGAAGGAATGAAGGGTGCTATTGCTAAGGCTCAAGAAATCGCTGCTGAACGTGATGGCTTCCTTCCTCTTCAATTTGACAATCCAGCTAATCCAGAAGTACACGAAAGAACAACAGGAGCTGAAATACTAGCTGCTTTCGGTAAAGATGGACTAGATGCCTTTGTTGCTGGAGTAGGTACCGGTGGAACGATTTCTGGTGTTTCTCATGCACTCAAATCAGAAAATTCTAACATTCAAGTTTTTGCAGTAGAAGCAGATGAATCTGCTATTCTATCTGGTGAAAAACCTGGTCCTCACAAAATTCAAGGTATCTCAGCTGGATTTATTCCTGATACACTTGATACTAAAGCCTATGATGGTATCGTTCGTGTAACATCAGATGACGCTCTTGCACTCGGACGTGAAATTGGTGGAAAAGAAGGCTTCCTTGTAGGGATTTCCTCAGCTGCAGCTATCTACGGAGCCATCGAGGTTGCCAAAAAATTAGGTACAGGTAAAAAGGTCCTTGCTCTAGCACCAGATAACGGTGAACGTTATCTCTCTACAGCACTCTATGAATTTGAAGTTTAGTCTCCTAAATACAATTGGCCCTTATTATAGGGCTTTTTATTTTTACCTTAAAAATAGGAAGCTCTCCCTATAGGGATCGACTGCATAGAAAAAAGGAAGCAAATTTACTTCCTTTCTATAATCAGTTATTCAAGGCTGCTGCCATTGTAGCTGCAACTTCAGCTTCGAAGTCGTTTGCAGCTTTTTCGATACCTTCACCAACTTCAAAGCGAGCGAACTCAACTACTGAAGCGTTAACTGATTCAAGGTATGCTTCAACTGTCTTGCTATCATCCATGATGTAAACTTGTGCAAGAAGTGTGTAAGCTTGGTCAACTTTAGTGTTGTCAAGCATGAAGCGATCCATTTTACCTGGGATAATTTTATCCCAGATTTTTTCTGGTTTGCCTTCTGCAGCCAACTCAGCTTTGATGTCAGCTTCAGCTTGAGCAATAACATCATCAGTCAATTGAGCTTTTGATCCATATTTCAAGTGTGGAAGAGCTGGTTTGTTAACCATTGCACGGCTTTCGTTATCTTGGTCGATAACGTGGTTCAATTGTGCCAACTCATCTTTAACAAATTGCTCATCCAATTCTTTGTATGAAAGAACTGTTGGTTTCATCGCTGCGATGTGCATTGAAATTTGTTTAGCAAGTGCTTCGTCTCCACCTTCGATTACAGAGATAACACCGATACGTCCACCGTTGTGTTGGTATGCTCCGAAGTGTTGTGCATCTGTTTTTTCAATCAAAGCAAAGCGACGGAATGAGATTTTTTCTCCGATAGTCGCTGTTGCAGATACGTATGCAGCTTCAAGAGTTTCACCTGAAGGCATTGTCAAAGCAAGAGCTTCTTCGTTGTTAGCTGGTTTTCCTTCAACGATTGCTTTAGCTGTTGCGTTTACCAACTCAACAAATTGAGCGTTTTTCGCAACGAAGTCAGTTTCAGCATTTACTTCAACAACTGCTGCAATGTTACCGTCAACATAAACACCAGTCAAACCTTCTGCAGCAACACGGTCAGCTTTCTTAGCTGCTTTTGCCATACCTTTTTCGCGAAGCAATTCAATCGCTTTTTCGATATCGCCTTCCACTTCAACCAATGCTTTTTTAGCGTCCATAACACCAGCACCAGATTTTTCACGCAACTCTTTAACAAGTTTAGCTGTAATTTCTGCCATTTTGATTCTCCTATATTTTTTAAAAATAGGAGAGCCGGGCTAAGCCCCGCCCTCCTAGGTAATTACTATTTATTATGAATTAAGCGTTGTCGCCTTCTACAACTTCAACGATTTCTTCAATTGAATCTGCTTGAGTTTCTGAAGCTGTAAATTCTGCTTCAACTGCTACTGCATCCTCACCTTGACGTCCTTCGATGATAGCGTCAGCCAATTTAGCTGTGATCAATTTAACAGCACGGATAGCGTCATCGTTAGCTGGGATGATTACATCAATATCATCTGGATCAGTATTTGTGTCAACCATCGCTACAACTGGGATTCCCAATTTTTTAGCTTCTTTAACAGCGATTTGCTCTTTATGTGGGTCAACTACGTACATCACATCTGGGATACGAGGCATATCTTCGATACCACCCAAGAATTTTTCAAGACGCGCACGTTGTTTGTTAAGAAGTGCAACTTCTTTCTTAGGAAGAACTTCGAAAGTTCCATCTTCTTCCATACGTTTGATTTCTTTCAAACGAGCGATACGTTTTTGGATTGTTCCCCAGTTTGTAAGAGTTCCACCCAACCAACGGTGGTTGATGAAGTATTGACCTGAACGTACTGCTTCTTCAGCAACTGCATCAGCTGCTTGTTTCTTAGTACCAACGAACAATACAACTGCATCATTAGCTGCTGCATCACGCATGAAGTCGTATGCTTGGTCAGCATATTTTACAGTTTGTTGCAAGTCGATAACGTGGATTCCGTTACGTTCAGTAAAGATGTACTTAGCCATCTTAGGGTTCCAGCGACGAGTTTGGTGACCAAAGTGTACACCAGCCTCAAGAAGTTGTTTCATTGAAATTACTGCCATGAGTATTTCTCCTTTTTGTTTTTTTCCTCTTCTTGACTTCAACTCGCAAAACGACCCAAGGGCAACTGCTTCACAATTCATCAAGAATGAGTATTATCGTTCATACGACAATTTTTATTCTACCATACTTTTTCGATATTTTCAAGCTATTTTGATGGGATTTTTAATAGTTATTGTCTCTGGTAAAATCTGAAAAGAGGGCTCTATTCGAGTCCCTCTATAATTAGTCTGCATAAATATATGTTACAAAACCTTCAGAAGTCGTTGTTGGATTGAACCATCCACGGTGATTTCCAATTGTACGATTCCCAGCATAATTTGATTCTGATACTTGGATACGTGTTGTTGATTCAACAGCTGTAACAACCGCTACGTGACCATATCCACCATCGTTCCAACATGCAATTGCTCCAACTTGAGGTGTTGAACCTGTACGGAAACCTGCTGCTGCTGCACTTGTGGCCCACTGTGCTCCATTACCCCAATAGTCTCCAGCCCAAGGTGCTAATGTTTTAACTCCCCATGTACATTCACCAATTGGATAAGTTGAGGCATTTGTGTTATATGTTGGACGTACTTTAGCCTGAACAGGTGCTACTGCAGATTCAGATACTGCTTGTACCTGTGCTGTTAGGTTTGTATTACCTGAAGCAAGTACTGACTGTTGTTGGCTAGCTTGTTTTTCTTTATAAGCTGCTTCTGCTGCCGCAGCTGCACGAGCCTCTGCCTCAGCTGCTGCTTTTTGCTCTAATAGACTTGCTTTTTCCCCTTCAGCTGTCGCTTTCTCAGCAGCAAGACTCAATTCAGCAGCCTTTAGTTCTGCCTGTTTCGTAGTCAATGCTTGAGCATCATCAGCTAATTTTTGTTGATTAGCAATTACAGTATTGATAGCATCATTATTTGCTACTTGTTTTTCAGAAATAGCTTTTTTATCTGCCTTTTGTTGTTCTAACATTTTGTTGTTCGCAGATACGATTTCACTCATTGCAGTAACACGTGAAATAGCTTCTGTAATTGATTTTGAGTTTACAATGGTATTGATATAGCTAGTTGCAGCTCCATTTGTTTGAGCACTACGAGCTTGTTTTTCCAACGATTGGTTACGAGAAACAATGTTTTTGGAAAGTTCTGTAATCTCACCCTCGAGTTTCTTAGATTCTGCTTGTAATCTATCATTTTCAGATTGCAAGTTAGATTGCTCTGCTTGAATAGCAGATACTTGCTCCTGAATTTGATCAACTTGTTTTTGTGCTTCTTCTTGTTGTGCTGTTAAGTTACTAATTTTATTATCTTGAGCAGCAATTTTATCATCAGTCGTTTCTGCATGGGCAGTCGTCAATACTGCTGCCTGGGAAACCATTACTGTACTTAATAAAAGCGAGGCTAAGATTTTTTTCTTCATGGTTAATAAATACTCCTTCTGTTTAAGACAATACTAGTATACCAAAAAAAACTCCAATAAATATTACGCCTTTGTTACATTTATATGTCGTTCTTATAGATAATATTTTTCAAAAATAAATTGAAAAACAGTAATCCATAAAAAATTTAAAATCATCGTTGGTACCAAGCTATAGACTATAAAAATAGACATGTTATCCACTGTCAACCCTACCATAAAAGCCAAAAGATAACTACCCATTTCAAACAGGAATGTCAGGACAATCATGGCTAGCATTCTTGTCCAACGATTCAACAAAATAACACTATTCAATTTATGAAGGAAGGCTCCCAATAAGATAAATAAGAGAGTTGCAATCCCTATTAGATGGAAAAAGTAAACATCATAAACCAAGCCTATAACAAAACAATAGACTAGATAGAGATACTCTGATACTTCTATCGTCTCAAATAAGAGAAATAGAAACAGAAAATGACTAGCCAAATGTACATGGGGGAAAAATGAGCCCAGAAGCTGGCTAATATGGGCGTCAATTAGAACAAAGAAAGGGAGCAATAAAAACACTCCAACCCGCTTCAACTGTCTCATTATGAATTCCCCACTAATTCTATCACATCCACATTATGAGTATCTGCACTCAATTTAACAGTTACTTCTCGTGTCAAATAGTCTGTACTATGCGTTGTGGCAACCACTTCACCAACAGGAATATCCGTAACGTTAAAGTTTCCTAATCCACCCGTTGTCACCTTATCGCCTGTACTAATATCGCTATTACTATTTAATTGACTAATTTTAAGAACTTCATTTTCCTTGTCGTAGCCAACAATAATTCCATAAATTGTAGTAGTGCCGTGTTGAATTTTAACAGAAATCTTATCAGTATTTTCCGTATTTGTCAGAAGGTTGACCATAGTAGAGTTGTCCTCCACTTTTGAAACACTCCCAATCAAGCCACCATTTGCAATAGCTAACATATTCTCAGAAGCCCCTTTTGATTTCCCTGCATCTAAGGTCAACTCCTGCTTCCAAGATACCGGAGAACGCATAATAACATCTGCTGCCAAAGTCTTTGTGGCTTGCAATTTAGACTTCATATCAAGCAATTGGCGCAGTTGTTCATTTTCCGTCTTTAAACTTTCCGCCTCATTTGATTTGACTTCTAACTGGTAAATCTGTTTCTTCAAACTTTCATTTTCATTATATGTTCGTGTCAAATGAGCCAAATCTGATTTGACAGAATCAAACCACCGAAAAGGTTTTTGCACAACTCTATCAACCAATGAGATCCCATCTCCTAATTTTGTCACAATTGTACTTGAATAAGTCGTCGCTAAGAGAGCTGAGACAAGCAGAACAGTGACAAAAACAATAATGACATATTTTGATTTTTTAAAACGGTTCATATCCCTACCTTTATATCAAAAACTGTTACAGTAACTTTTTATCAATTCCTAAAAGCTACTAAGATTTTAAGAAAAATAAGCAACAACCAAGTACGAGAATAACAAGAATAGTCAGCGTATCCTTTCGAGTCCATTCCAATTGTCGGTATTGACTTCTGCCTTTTCCACCCTGATAACCACGCGCTTCCATAGCGATAGCTAAAGAATCTGCACGTTTTAAACTTGTTGCAAAAAGAGGAATCAAAATTGGAATCATAGCCTTCACCTTTTGAACAATGCTTCCTTCACCAAAATCCACTCCACGCGCTTTCTGTGCATTCATAATCCGCGTCGTATCATCCATCAAGGTTGGGACAAAACGTAGGCTCATGGACAGCATCAATCCAATTTCATGAACTGGAACTTTCACACGCTTTAAAGGCGCTAACAAAGCTTCGACAGCTGAGGCCAAACTTAAGGGCATGGTCGTTAAGGTTAACAAAGTTGAAAAGAAAATAATCAATACAAAGCGACAAAAAATAATTCCAGCTTGTTGCAAAGCATAATCCGTGATTCTCACAAACGAAAACTCAAATAAAACATTCCCATTAGAAATGAAAAATAGTTGAAAAATAGTTGTGAAGGCAATCAAGAAAAACATAGACTTCAAGCCCTGAATAAAAAATGAAAGAGATACTCCTGACAAGGCAATAAATATCCCTGTCGCTATAAAAAGAATTAAATTCGTCAAGGGAGTATTAGCCCAGAAAACGATTAAAATCAGTAACATCATAGCAAGCAATTTGCTACGTGGATCCAATCGGTGAACAATCGAATCCCCTGGGATATAACGCCCCAAAATCATACTATCCATTTAGCGACTCCTTGAACTCCTCTATCTTAATCGGTAATCGTTTAAATGACACGCCTCTATCAGCCAATCGTTTACAAAAGGCCGTAATTTTAGGTACTCCCAACTGCACTTCTTCCATAAAGACAACATCTTGAAAGACATCACTTGGCTTACCACCCTTAACTAGACGTCCCTTTTCCATCACATAGACTTGATTCGCATATTCAGCAACATCATCCATCAAATGCGTTACCAAGACAATGGTCATCCCTGACTGGTGGAGTTTTTTGAACAAATTCATCAACTCTTTTCTACCCAGAGGATCCAGGCCTGCTGTGGGTTCATCTAAGACTAATACAGCTGGCTCCATGGCAAGTATGCCTGCAATGGCCACACGTCTCATTTGTCCCCCTGACAGCTCAAACGGGCTACGATTTAAAAGTGATTCATCAATTCCAACCAGAGCCAGTTTCTCACGCGCAATCTTCTCCGCATCTTCTTCAGAAACTCCAAAATTTTGCGGTCCAAAAGCAACGTCTTTCAAAACCGTTTCTTCAAAAATCTGATTTTCAGCAAACTGAAATACCAAGCCAACCTGTTTTCTAATTTGACGAATATCTTTATTTTTAGAAGTCGAGGTGATTAAGGTATCAAAAACTCGCACACTCCCTTGACTTGGAACCAATAAACCATTTAATAGTTGTAAAATAGTTGATTTGCCACTACCTGTATGTCCAATTAAGGCCGTATAAGAACCATCCTCAATCGTCAAAGAAACATCCGACAAAGCTGCTGAAGCTAAGGGAGTACCTTCTTGATATGTAAAACTCACATTTTCTAGAGCAATTCCCATAGTTTATCCTCTAGCTCACTTTCTGTCAAATAATTTTCAGGCAAATCATAGCCATTCTGACTCAAAGAATGTTTTACTTGATTGGCAAAAGGATCGTCTAATCCAATTTGATCTAAATCATTTCGTGAGAAAAGTTCTCTTGGGCTACTAGTTGATTCAATTTCCCCTTTTTTCATGACCAATACGCGGTCACTCATGGCAACTTCTTCCAAATCATGTGTAATGGAAATGACCGTCATATCATAGTCTTTCCGAATTCCTTTTACTGTCTCAATCAGTTCTCTACGACCCTCAGGATCCAACATACTTGTTGCTTCATCTAAGATTAAAATAGCTGGTCTTAGGGCTACAACACCTGCAATGGCCACACGTTGCTTTTGTCCACCTGATAGACGCGCCGGCTCTCTCTTTTTAAAGTCCAACATGCCAACTAAAGTCAGAGCTTCCTCCACTCTCTTTTTCATTTCTTGACGAGAAAGGCCCTGATTTTCCAAACCAAAGGCAACATCATCCTCAACAGTCGCTCCAACAAATTGATTGTCTGGATTTTGAAAAACCATACCGATTTGACGACGTATATTCCAAACATTTTCCTCAGTCAGCCGTTGGCCATCAATTACAATCTCTCCGGATTCTGCTTCCAGTAAGCCATCAATTAAGCGAACCGTCGTTGATTTACCACTACCATTATGCCCTACAATCGAAAGCCATTCTCCACGTTTCACGTGAAACGTAATATCCTTCACATCATAGTATTCTTGACTTTCCTTATAACGAAAAGAAAGATTTTTTACATCAATTATTGATTTCATTTCGAACCAAATGTCCCTTTAAATACATAGGCACTACCCTTGAAATAATCATAGCCAGAGTAGATAGTGAAAAACAAGGCTACATAAAGTAGAACTTGACCAAGCAAAGTCCAATGTAATAGCAAGAAAATAATGGCAAACATCTGACTGAAAGTTTTAATTTTTCCAGGCATTGCCGCTGCTAAAACTGTTCCACCAGTTTCAACCAATAAAAGCCTTAAACCTGTCACAGCCAACTCACGACAGATAATTACTGCAACAATCCAAGCTGGAGCCATACCTAACTCAATCAGCATAATAAAAGCCGATATAACTAGTAACTTATCCGCCATAGGATCTGCAAATTTACCAAAATTACTGACCACATTCCATTTACGTGCTAAATATCCATCTAAATAGTCGGTAATACTGGCAACAGCAAAGATAATAGCTGCCACTATATGACTCTCTATCGAATTTCCTACTGTTAAAATAAAGATAAAAATAGGTATAAAGAGAATTCGACCTATTGTTAAGAGATTGGGAATTTGTTCTTTTTTCATTCGTTTTTCCTTAATTTTTAGTAAAGGTTACAGTGATTTGTCCAGTCTGCGCTGTTAACTTCGATAAATCAACAGTCTGATTATCTACTGTCAAAGTAACACCTTTTACAACACCTAACGTAATTGTTACAGGATTTTTTGTTGCAACTGTTGCTTCTGCACTTTTCTTCTCTGGCGATAGGGTTACACCGCCCTCAAGTTCGCTTTCTGAAATGCTGACCCAACTTGTAACATCTGAAACTGCCAATTGCAATTTAACTGTTTCCTTACTTGTCTTATAAGCGATGTCTACATGATTTCCTTCGCCTGATACACTTATAGCTGATTCTACACTAGAAGAACTGCTAGATGAACTACTACTTGAGGAGTGGGGAACAGAGCTAGTTGAACTTATTGAACTTGTTGATTGAACCACACTGTAATTAGAAAAAGAAGGCCCCTCTGGTTGAGTTTGAATATAGTTCCAAACATAATAGGTCACAAAAATTAAAATCGATAAGGCGAAAAGGATAAAATAAAATAAAGGTAAAAAGGATGTTTTTTTCTTCTTTTTCTTACTTGAACGTCTACGACCTGTCAACTCATCTTCATCAACATCTACTTCCTCATAAGTAATCATACTCCCAGAATCATAAGCATCCAAAACAATTTGATCATCTAACTCAACAGCCCATGCATATTTTCTCAAGAAAGAACGCGTGTAAAAAGGACTTGGAAGTTGATCGAAATCGTCTGCTTCCATTGCTTCCAACATATCTAACTGGATTTCTGTCTTTTTCTGCAATTCATCTAAACTCAATCCCTGATTGATTCTAGCTAATCGTAAAACCTCACCAATTGTTTTTTTCCTCATACTTGTCATCCCTTCTTTCTAGTGTCTATTATGATAGGTTACTACGATGGGAATATTGTAAAATCAACTATGTCACCATCATCTATTAAGTGATGTCCTGCTTCAAGGACATCCTCTAAAGTAATTTCCTGTAAAATTTTCGGTAAATCAAAAATTGTCTCACCATGTTCAAAAGCATCATATTGCGTTGCAATAAATTCAAGAGAGTTCATGCTACTGAAAAATTCTCCAAACATCTCTCTTTTGATAATATCTAAATGATCCTCTGTAATATCTAAATCCTTTGTAAAATTACGAATGGCCTTCCTAAATTGATGAGATAAAGCAACTGGCTCTTTTGTATCCATTGTCAACATGACAAAATGAAAGCGACTTGTTACTTCAATTTCAAGAGATAGAGAAGCATCTATTTTACCTGATTCATAACATTTTTGAAAACGATCCGAAGTCCAACCAAACATCATTGAAAACAATAATTTTAATAAAATATGATGTCGATAGCAATCCGCCTCAGCAACTTCTCGCTTACCTCTAATCCCAATCGCTAGTTTGGGAGAAGATACTTCCATTCTCATACTGTCTGTTTGCTTTACAGGCTGTAAAACAAATTTTTCTCTTGCTAGTTCCTGAACATCTAAATCTTTCAGTTTTTTTCTTTCAAAATAGTCCTGTACTTTCTCTACATCAAAATCACCAACTAAAAACAGAGACATGTTTACAGGTTTGTAAAATCTTGCAAAATTTTCTTGCAAATTAGTTAGATTGATTTTGGAAATGGATTCCTCACTTCCAACTATATCCGTCGCTAAAGGTGTACCAGGATACAAATTCGCTAGAGTTGAAAAGAATAAACACGAATCTGGATTATCTTGATATATTTCTCGTTCTTGCTGGATAATATCCTGCTCTCTCAAAATGGAAGCTTCAGTAAAGTGTGCTGATGTTACCAATTCATCAAGTAAATCTAAATTCTCTAAGAGATAATCCGTCGATGAAAAAAGATAGTTTGTTTTTGTAAAGCTTGTAAAGGCATTGCTATCCGCACCTAGACTCGTAAATACTGACATCAAATCGCTAGAATCTTCTCTCTCAAATAATTTATGTTCAAGAAAATGAGCAATTCCCGCAGGATATTCTTTTACATCTCCGTCAACTTCTGTGATAAGCGTATCTACCGAACCAAACTGTACAGTGACACTCCCGTAAACCTCTTTAAATTCCTTTTTAGGCAAAAGAACAACTGTTAATCCATTTGACAAACGAGTTCGATAAATCATTTCTTTTACAGCTGGATAGTATTTTTCTTCAAAAACAACCTTTGTCATTCTATTCCTTCCATAAAGTAAATCGCTTGTAGTTTCACATTATTAGCTGCTCTACAAATAGCATCTTTGTCAACTTGCTCGAGTTTTGCAATCCAACCTTTAAAGTCTGCTGAAGATTTTCCAAGTAAGGCATTTTGATAAGCACGTTCAATCAATGAACCTTGATTATCTTGAGAAAGCAACAAAGACCGACGAATCATTTCCTTGGTCTGCTCTAACTCAAGCTCTGTAAAATAACCTTTTTTTAAATCAAGCAGTTGATTATTCATCATTTTACGAGCCTGGTTCCTATTTTCTCGATTGATACCAGCATACATTCTCAAGAATCCACTAAACAAATCGAGTTGACTTAAAATGGTATAAGCTAATCCAGCATTTTCACGGACATTTGTAAAGAGCTTAGAGTGAGCAAATCCACCAAGTAAACCATTCATTACAATCATGGTTAAATGTTGCTCATCACCATATTCAGAAGGGCAATAATAACCTAATTCCAAAATGGATTGTCCCACATTTTTCCGAACCATACCTTCCTGAAGGATATTGGAATAAGGTTGACAATACTGGACCTTCACATCTCCTTTTCGACCTTTAAAGCCAAATGATTCTAATACATTTTGAATTTCAACCTCATTAAAATCACCTAGGAAAAAGAAATCTATTCGATCATTGGCTAAAAATTCTTGGAAACAAGAGTAAGAACTTTGTGGAGTTTCAGCTAAAATACGATTTCGTAAATCACTATATTCCAATTGAAGACGTTCATCATGAAAAAACAATTTATCCAATTCTTTATGTGCAAAATAAAAAGAATCATCCATATCAGCTGCTAAACTTGCTAGCAATTGTTTTTTCTCAATTTCAAATAAGGCCGGATCAAACCCATTATCAACTACTACGGGTGAAAAAAGAGTTTCTTTTACAAGTTCCAAAATCTGAGAAGTTAGCACGTTTTTCCTACTTAAAAACTCATCACGAACATAGGTAAATGTCAATTCTATAATGTGGCTTTGCCCTCTTCTGAAACAATTGGTTGACATATCTGTACCGTATAGACTGGCCAAGTGTCTCCTCAAATCTTGAGAAGTGGGGTACATCTGATTAGCAGTCTCTAGCATACTTGCACTCAACATGTGACCTGCAATCGTATCAAGGGATAATGGAGCGGTAAAACGCACGGCGATTTTGTTCGTTTTAAACTTTTTTGATTGGATAAAATGTGTTGAAATTCCATGCACTAACTCCATGATTTACCTCCTTATATACAGACTTCTATTATATCACGAAAACCTGAAATTTTCTTGTTCTCTGTAACACTTTTGAAATAAAAATCGCTTACATTTTTCCCTATTTCTCTCACTATTTTTAGGAAAATATGGTATAATACCAAAGATTGAGGTGAATTATGGAATACAAATTATTTGAAGAATTTATTACCCTCCAAGCACTACTCAAAGAACTTGGAATTACACATAGCGGAGGAGCTATCAAATCCTTTCTCTCTGAACATTCTGTTTACTTTAATGGGGAATTAGAGAGTCGTCGTGGTAAAAAACTTCGTATTGGTGATAAAGTTGACATCCCTGACATGAATATTGACATCTTGTTGACACAACCTACTTCTGAAGAACAAGATGAATACCAAGCTGATAAAGTTGAAAAAGAACGAATCGCTAAACTTGTTAAGGAGATGAATAAAGGAGTAAAAAAAGACAAATCAAAACCTACTTCATCACCCAAAAGCAAACAAGCTCCGCGATTCCCTGGTAGATAATCATGTGGCTACAACACCTATCTCTCAAGACTTTTCGTAACTACAAAGAGACGAAAATAGACTTTAATCCTAAATTAAATGTCTTTTTAGGACGTAATGCACAAGGTAAAACAAATATGTTAGAGGCTATCTATTTTTTAGCCTTAACACGTAGTCATCGAACTCGAACCGATAAAAATCTCATTCATTTTGATGAGGAACAACTTCATCTTTCAGGTCTTATTCATAAAAAAACGGGATCCATTCCTCTCGAAATTGAACTAACACAAAAAGGCCGTGTAACAAAAGTTAATCACTTAAAACAGGCACGACTTTCAGATTATGTCGGACACATGAATGTTGTCTTATTTGCTCCTGAAGATTTACAACTTATTAAAGGAGCACCTTCGGTTCGACGAAAATTCATTGATATGGAACTTGGACAAATCAAGCCCATCTATCTATCAGACTTAACCAATTATAACCACATCCTAAAACAAAGAAACACTTATCTAAAATCAGCTCAAAAAATAGATGAAACCTTCCTTTCAGTGTTGGATGATCAGTTAGTTGATTATGGATGTCGTGTGATGAATCACCGCTTAGATTTCATAAAAAAACTAGAGCATTTTGGTCGTAAGAAACATTTTGAACTTTCTAATCAGATTGAAGAGTTGTCAATATCCTATCAATCTTCTGTCAATATAACTGACAAACAAAACTTATCCGAATCTTTCAAAATTGCTTTAGAAAAAAGTAGATTCAGAGATTTATTTAAAAAGAATACTGGTGTCGGTCCTCATCGAGATGACATTTCTTTTTATATAAATGGGATGGATGCTAGTTTCGGAAGTCAAGGTCAACATCGTAGTCTCGTCCTTTCTATAAAATTAGCAGAAATCGAATTAATGGAAAGCATTACTACAGAATCTCCAATATTACTGCTTGACGATGTTATGAGCGAACTTGACAACACTAGACAACTAAAATTATTGGAAACGATTTCTCATTCAATCCAAACCTTTATCACAACAACAAGCTTAGACCATCTTCAAAATCTACCAGAAAATATAAGTATCTTCACTATTCAGGATGGTAAAGTTTTTGTAAATTAAAATTGACAACATTGTAAAAGAACTCCTGTTTCCACGGGAGTTCTTTTCATTGTTTTTTTACATAGAATAATTTGGTGCCTCATTAGTAATTTGTACATCATGAGGATGGCTTTCTTTCAAACCAGCACCAGACATTTCAATAAATTGAGCATTATCGTGTAGTTCTTTAAGGTTAGCTGCACCACAGTAACCCATACCAGAGCGAATACCACCAATCATTTGGAAGACAATATCAGCTGCAGCACCTTTATAAGCAACACGACCTTCAATTCCTTCTGGAACAAGTTTGTTTGCTTCATTGACAGAACCTTGGAAGTAACGATCGCTTGAACCTTTCTTCATAGCAGCAATTGATCCCATACCACGGTAAGTCTTAAACTTACGTCCTTGGAAGATTTCAGTTTCGCCTGGAGCTTCATCAGTTCCAGCAAACATTGATCCAAGCATAACTGCATTTCCACCTGCAGCAAGGGCTTTTACAATATCTCCAGAATACTTGATTCCACCGTCAGCAATAATCGTTTTTCCATATTCACGCGCAACAGCTGCAGCATCGTAGATCGCTGTTACTTGCGGAACACCAACACCAGCAATCACACGAGTAGTACAGATAGAACCTGGTCCAATCCCAACCTTGACAACATCTACACCTGCTTCGTAAAGGGCACGTGCACCTTCAGCAGTTGCAATATTTCCAGCAATCAAAGTACGATCTGGGAAGTGAGCACGAATCTCAGCAATTTTACGCAAGACACCTGCAGAATGACCATGTGCAGTATCAATAACAATCGCATCCGCTCCTGCTTCAAAAAGAGCCTCTGCACGTTCAAATGTATCTGAAGTAACACCTACTGCACCTGCAACTAGTAGACGACCAAACTCATCTTTAGCAGCATTTGGAAACTCAATAACTTTTTCAATATCTTTGATAGTAATCAAACCAGAAAGACGACCTTCTTCATCTACCAACGGAAGCTTTTCAATACGGTGTTCTTGAAGAATGCTCTCAGCTATTGCAAGATCTGTACCCACAGGAGCAGTCACAAGATTTTCACTAGTCATATGGTTTGAAATTGGTTGGTTATAATCTGAAATAAAACGAAGATCTCGGTTTGTCAAAATACCAACCAATTTACGATTTTCAAGTGTTTCAACAACTGGAACACCACTGATGCGGTAACGTCCCATAAGCTCATCTGCTTCAGCAATTGTATGTTCAGGCGTCAAGAAGAAGGGATCAATAATAACTCCATTTTCAGAACGTTTTACCTTACGAACCTCGTCTGCTTGTTGAGCAATTGACATGTTTTTATGGATAACTCCGAGACCACCTGCACGAGCAATAGCAATGGCCATTTGACTCTCTGTAACTGTGTCCATGGCAGCGGTAATAATTGGGATATTTAAAGTCAAATTATCTGCCAATTTAGTTGTTAAATCTGCATCGTTAGGCAACACATGACTTTCAGCTGGAATAAGCAATACATCATCAAAGGTAAAACCTTTTTTCAAAAATTTAGTGTCCCAATTAGACATTCGAAGTTTCCTCTTTTCTTTATTTTTGAGCTTGACTCTTTTTATATTGTATCTATCATACCATTCTATAAAAATTTGTCAAATGTTACAGGGGTAAATAAAAAACTATCTTTTCTTCGAGATAGAAATGATAGTTTCTTGTAAAATAAACTTAGTTAAAGTAATGAAGTCCCATTGCTCCTTTAACCTCAGATAGGGTTTGACCTGCAACTTCACGCGCTCTTTCACTACCTTTTTGAAGCATATTATAAACTTCTCCCATATCCTTAGCAAATTCGATACGGCGCTCACGAATAGGACCAAGTTCACGTTCTAATATTTCAAGTAGATAACGCTTGGTCTTCACATCACCAAGACCACCTCGTTGATAATGTTCTTTCATGTCAGCAATTTCTTGAGCATCTTCTGGGCGACCAAAAACATCTAGATAATGGAAAACCATATTTCCCTCAATCTTACCTGGATCTTCCACTCGAATATGATCTGGATCTGTATACATACTCATCACTTTTTTACGCAAAGTATCCGCATCATCAGCTAAATAAATACCATTATTGAGTGATTTAGACATTTTAGCATTTCCATCTAAACCAGGCAAACGCCCTGCTCTCTCATTTTCTGGATAAATACCTTCCGGCTCTATCAAGACATCACATTTATATGCATTGTTAAAAGAACGAACAATTTCACGAGTTTGCTCAATCATTGGTTTCTGATCTGTCCCAACAGGAACATAATTAGCCTTGAAAGCTGTGATGTCAGCTGCTTGAGCGATTGGATAGACTAAGAAGCCTGTCGGAATACTTTCTCCAAAGCCTTTCTGAGCAATTTCTGTCTTGACAGTTGGATTACGCTCCAAACGTGCTAATGAAACTAAATTCATATAATACATAGACAACTCAGCTAATTCTGGAATTTGGCTTTGAATAAAGATAGTTGACTTACTTGGATCCAATCCAACTGCAAGGTAATCCAAAGCCACATTTCCGATAGACTCTACAATGGTTTGAGGATCTTTGGCATGATCTGTCAAGGCTTGTTGGTCAGCCAAGAACACAAACATATCATACTTATCCTCTTCCTGTAATAATACTCGATTTTTGAGACTTCCAACATAATGTCCAATATGCAATTTTCCTGTTGGACGGTCTCCTGTTAAAATAATGGGTTTAGTCATTTTGTTCTCCTTCGATATAGTCCCTTCAATTATAGCATTTTTTTAATGAAATAACCGCAATTTATCAAAATAAATCAACCTTACTATTCACGGATTTGTGTAAAGTATAATGTAAATATAATTTACACAAAATTGACAGATAAAAATTTGAATATTTCCGTATTTTCTAGTAGAATAAATATATTACACATATAGGAGAAAAACATTGCTTACAGTATCTGATGTTTCACTACGTTTTAGTGATCGCAAACTTTTTGATGATGTCAATATCAAATTTACAGAAGGAAATACTTATGGATTAATCGGTGCTAATGGTGCCGGAAAATCAACCTTTTTAAAAATTTTAGCTGGAGATATCGAACCTACTACTGGTCACATCTCTCTTGGTCCAGATGAACGTCTCTCTGTTCTCCGTCAAAATCACTTTGACTATGAAGATGAACGTGCCATTGATGTTGTTATCATGGGAAATGAAAAACTTTATAGCATCATGAAAGAGAAAGATGCCATCTACATGAAGGAAGATTTCTCAGACGAGGACGGGGTTCGTGCTGCCGAACTCGAAGGAGAGTTTGCCGAACTTGGAGGTTGGGAAGCAGAGAGTGAAGCCTCTCAACTCCTTCAAAACCTAAATATCCCAGAAGAATTACACTACCAAAACATGAGCGAATTGGCCAACGGTGAGAAAGTAAAGGTTCTCCTTGCCAAAGCACTTTTTGGTAAACCTGATGTTCTTCTTTTGGACGAGCCTACCAACGGTTTGGATATCCAATCGATTACTTGGTTAGAAGACTTCTTGATTGACTTTGATAACACAGTTATCGTAGTATCCCACGACCGTCACTTCTTAAACAAAGTATGTACTCACATGGCCGACCTTGACTTCGGAAAAATCAAACTCTATGTCGGAAACTATGACTTCTGGAAGGAATCTTCTGAACTCGCTGCTAAATTGCTAGCAGACCGTAATGCCAAAGCAGAAGAAAAAATTAAACAATTGCAAGAGTTCGTTGCTCGTTTCTCTGCTAATGCTTCTAAATCAAGACAAGCAACATCACGTAAGAAAATGCTTGATAAGATTGAACTTGAAGAAATTGTACCATCTAGTCGTAAATATCCATTTATCAACTTTAAAGCGGAGCGTGAGATTGGTAATGATCTCTTGACAGTAGAAAATCTAACTGTAAAGATTGAGGGTGAGACTATTTTAGATAATATCAGCTTTATTTTGCGTCCAGGTGATAAAACAGCACTTATTGGACAAAATGACATCCAAACGACTGCATTAATTCGTGCAATCATGGGGGACATTGACTATGAAGGAACTGTCAAGTGGGGAGTAACTACTAGCCGTTCTTACTTGCCAAAAGATAACTCGGCAGATTTTGCAGGAGGAGAGTCAATCCTTGACTGGTTGCGTCAATTCGCAAGTAAAGAAGAAGATGATAATACTTTCCTACGTGGCTTCCTCGGCCGCATGCTCTTCTCTGGTGATGAGGTTAACAAACCTGTCAACGTCTTGTCAGGGGGAGAAAAAGTTCGTGTCATGCTTTCAAAACTTATGCTCTTAAAATCAAATGTCCTTGTCCTCGATGATCCAACCAATCACTTGGACTTGGAATCTATCTCAAGCTTGAACGATGGATTGAAAAACTTTAAAGAATCAATCATCTTTGCCAGCCATGACCACGAGTTTATTCAAACTCTAGCTAACCATATCATTGTCTTGTCTAAAAATGGCGTCATTGACCGTATCGATGAAACCTATGATGAATTCCTAGAAAATGCAGAAGTACAAGCAAAAGTTAAAGAACTTTGGAAAGACTAAATAAAACTTCAAAACTCAGTTGGGTTAACCAGCTGAGTTTTCTAACATTTTATGAGGTAACATGAAATTATTTTTTAAAACATATTGGACCTATTTTGTTTCCTTCATCATTCCCATAATCATTATGACAGGAGTATACCTATCTCAAGGTATCTACTGGAATAGCGACAACTCTCCTCTATTAGGAGATGGTTTTCATCAATACGTTATTTTTGATGTAGCTTTACGAAATATCCTACATGGAAATGGTAGTCTGTTTTACACCTTTACAAGTGGCCTCGGATTAAATTTCTATGCCCTATCTAGTTATTACTTAGGAAGTTTCCTTTCACCTCTAGTTTACTTTTTTAATCTGTCGAATATGCCAGATGCTGTCTATCTGACAACTCTCTTAAAATTTGGATTGATTGGTTTGTCAACTTACTTTAGTTTAAATAAATTATTTCAATCGATTCCTAAGCCTTTAAAACTAGCTTTATCTACTTCCTATGTTCTGATGAGTTTCACTGTCAGTCAATTAGAGATAAAAACCTGGCTAGATGTTTTTATCTTGATTCCTTTAATTATAACTGGTTTACACCTACTTATAACTGAAAAGAAACTCCTTTTGTACTTTACAAGTCTGTCAATATTATTTATTCAAAATTATTATTTTGGCTATATGACAGCATTGTTTCTTATTTTCTGGTATCTCTGCCAAATTTCTTGGGACTTTAAAACTCGAAAATCATCTTTTCTTGATTTCATAGTTATCTCCTTTTTAGCTGGTATGGCTAGTTTGATTATGACTCTTCCCACTCTGTTTGATTTACAGACACATGGGGAAAAATTGACTGAAGTTACAAAGTTTCAAACTGAAAGTAGCTGGTATCTTGATCTCTTTGCTAAGCAATTCATCGGTTCCTTTGATACAACAAAGTATGGGGCTATCCCAATGATTTTTGTTGGACTACTTCCCTTTATTTTGACCATTTTATTTTTTACACTGACATCCATTAAGTTTCACGTGAAACTTATCTATGCAATCTTCTTTGCATTTCTAATTGCAAGCTTTTATATTGAAGCTCTTGATTTATTTTGGCAAGGCATGCATACTCCAAACATGTTTTTACATCGCTATGCTTGGATTTTCTCTACCTTGTTAATTTACACAGCAGCGGAAGTCTTAAATCGTCTGAAAGAACTTAAAATCTGGAATTTTTTAGTTTCGCTTTTTCTTATAGTAACAGGATTTTTAGCTACCATCTATCTAAAATCACATTATTCTTTTTTAACAGATTTGAATATTCTGCTTACTCTTGAATTTTTGGTTGTCTATTCGCTTTTACTCCTTGCAGTTATCAAAAAGTTTATATCTGTGAATCTATTTGCCATTCTAATCTCTTTATTTATAATAGTTGAAATAAGTTTAAATGCTTCATCTCAAATGGACGGAATTGCTAAAGAATGGGGCTTTGCTTCTCGAAGTTCATATCATCGAGAGATCCCAGCTATGGAATCTTTCTCAACATATATTGGAAATCAATTTACTCGTACTGAGAAACTAGAGACTCAGACAGGAAATGACAGTATGAAATTCAACTACAATGGAATCTCTCAATTTTCATCTGTTCGAAATCGTTCAGCAAGCTCTACTTTGGATAAACTTGGGTTTAAATCCTCTGGGACTAATCTCAATCTCCGCTATGCCAATAATAGTATTTTGGCTGATAGTTTATTTGGCATCCAGTATAATATCTCAGAAAACCCTATTGATAAGTATGGTTTCCAAGATGTATATCAAAAAGATAATCTTACCCTATATGAAAATCAATTCTCTCTTCCGATTGCCTTTGCTAGTCAATCTGTTTACAATGATGTCAATTTCACTGAACATACTCTAGATAATCAGGCCTCGTTTTTAAATCAACTTGCTAACGTCAATTTTGATTATTTTTCTCCAATACCTTATGAAAAAACTGAATATACTGATGATTTGATTAGTGTTACAAGCTCTTCAAATGAAGATGCATCAATCCAGTATCAAATTGAAGTTCCAGAAAACAGCCAAGTTTATCTTTCTTTCACAAACCTTCACTTTTCTAATGACAAACAAAAAAAGGTTGACATCCTTGTCAATAGGAAAAAGAAAACTTTTACAACTGATAATGCATTCTCCTTCTTTAATCTAGGCTATACAAAAGAGAAAAAGACTTTCAATATCAATGTTAGTTTCCCTGGAAATTCACAAGTATCATTTGAATCTCCTACCTTCTATCGTTTAGATACCAAAACTTTCACCGAGGCAATTCAAAAAATTAAAGAACAGCCTGTAACAGTATCAACTTCTAAAAACAAGGTTTTTGCTACATATGATGTTCAACAAGATACATCTATTTTCTTCACCATTCCTTATGACAAAGGTTGGTCTGCCTACCAAAATGGTAAGAAAATAGAAATTAAACAAGCTCAAACTGGCTTTATGAAAGTTGACGTTCCTAAGGGAAAAGGAACTATTACACTTTCCTTTATTCCCAATGGTTTTATTACTGGAACAATCTGTTCCTTTACTTCTCTCTTACTATTTGGAATCTATAATCGCAGACGAAAATTATCTAAGGCTTAAAAAATCGACCAGTTGCTTGGTCGATTTTTTAATCTTCCTCCATTTTCTTAGGTTGATAGGCTAGCATACCTAAACCAGTAAATAGAGCTAGTATCACTACAAGTAAGATGACTTGATGATGAATATTTCCTGTCATAGAGATTGTTTGTCGTAATCCCGAAACTGAATAACTCATTGGTAACCAAGGATTAATGGCTCTAAAGAAATCATTTGTCAAGGCAAGTGGATAAGTACCTGCACTTGATGCTAACTGTAATAAAAGCAAAATAAGAGAAAAGAAAGCTCCTATACGGCTATTCCATGTTGTTAAAGCGGTCACTATGGACATGAATACTAAACTTGTTAGGATAATGAGAATAAATGTTCTCATCTCATGATTAGCCGTTAGACCAATAAGATGAACTCCTCCATATACCAAAATTCCTGCCAAAACAGCTATAATACCATTTATTTCAGCTCGAGATTTCAACCAAGCCCAACGGCTCTCTGGATGACGTCCTGAAGGCAGCTTCACAAAGATCATATTCGTTGATATTGCTGCAACAAAGAGAGCAACTGATATCATATAAGGAGCCATTGCAATTCCATTTACAGGAACTTGGTCATTGTCAGTTTTGGAAAGATTGAGTGGATTTGACAAAATCTCTGCATTTTTAGATTCCGTTGATGCTGACTTGAGTTGATCACTAGCATTACCTAATCCTTGGCTCAAAGAAGCAACTCCTGTCTGTAAACCTTCCAATCCAGAAGTTAACTTTGTTCCACCTTCTGCTAGCTTCCCAGCTCCATCTGCCAATTTATTAGCTCCACTTTCTAATTGAGAAGCACCTGAAATTAACTGACTGGATTTGTCAGCTAATTGGTTCGAGCCTGACTGCAATTTATCAACTCCTGCTATCAATTCTTGACTCTTTTGATTCAATTGGTTGGAGCCAGTTGATAATTTTTCAATACCAGACACTAATTCTGGAGTTTTTTCAACTAATTGACCAACTCCTGCTGTCAAGCTAGAAGATTTTTGTGTCAAGGTGTTTGAGCCTGAAACTAGTTGATCCAAACTACCTGTCAAGGTGGCATTTTTTTCACTTAGTTGACTTGCACCTTGAGAAACTTTATCAACACCTGTAGTATATACATTTACCCCTGATGCAATCGACTGACTAACAGGAACTAATTTGCTCGTAACAGCTCCTTGTATCTCTGTTAATCCACTTGACAATCCTGTCAAAGAAGTAGAAGCAAGCGGTAATACTTGATTAGCTTGATTTTTTAAAATCGAAAGATTAGAAGATTGATTTTGTAATTTTTCTAAACTTCCCTGTAAACCTTGTACTAAAGCTACAATTGACTGAGCCGATTGAATACTATCAGTCGAATTTTGAGATACAGAAGCACTTATTTCAGCTTGTTGCTCACTTGTCAATGATTGATAAGCTGCTGTCGATTGAATATTGGCTAATGTAGTTGCTTTTTCAGACTGAGCACTTACTAACATTTGATTAGAAAGAGATGCTATACTTGATAAAACAGAATCTAATTGTTTTGTATCTTCAACATCAATATTTTGAATAACTTGATTTAACTGATTCAAACCAGAAGATAATTGATTAATTTGATCTTTTTTCCCATACGAAGCATCTAACTTACTAGAAAGTTGTTGAATCCCTTCACTTAATTGCTCCATACCCATTCGAAGTGTAGCTGATTGATTAGATAACTGACTAGCACCTGTTGCAAGATTTCCCACTCCGTTTGTATAGGCACTAACACCAGATGAAAATTGATTAAGACCAGCATTAAGCTGAGAAACACCGCCAGTATAGGATTCTACACCAGTATATAACTGATTGATTCCTCTTACTAATTCAGGACTTTTAGAAGATAATTGACCTAATCCGCTATCTAATTGACTCACTGCACCAGTATATGTAACTAAACCACTATTAAAATTCCCTAAGCCAAGATGAAGTTGTTCGACACCAGAAACATAAGCAGATAATCCTTTAGTAAACTGCTCCGTTCCATTTGAAAAGGTTAAACTTGAAGTGGCTAAAGAGTGTAGGTTAGTAGTTAATGTTTGACTTCCTGTCACTAACTGATTCGCTCCATCAGTTAATTTTTCACTACCAGAAGCTGCTTGACTCATGCCATCCTTTAAATCAATCATTTTGTTAAATAAAGCTTTAGTATAGGTCTCGGTTACATTGGTAGAAACACTCTGCTTTAATTGTGTCATAGCAGAATCACTCATCTTGCTGGCAATAAAGCTATGACCACTTGAAGTCTGATAATCGATTTGCATTTGCTCTGGATGATCCGTTAAAATAGAAGCTGCTTTTTCAGATAAATCACTGGGTAAAGTCACTACCATATAGTAATCGCTATCTTCCAATCCCTTCTTTCCTTCATCTTCATCCACGAAATGAAAATCCAAGGCTTTATTTTCTTTTAAATTGGACACCATGTCTTTTCCTATTGCCATAGTATTACCATTATAGGAAGCCTCTTTATCATTATTGACAACTGCCACAGGTAAGTCAGACAATTGCCCATATGGATCCCACATTGAGGACAAAAATATGATATTGTACAGAGCTGGAATAAGAGAAATCCCTATCATGACAATAATAAAGGTTGGTTTTTTAAAAATTACTTTCCATTCTTTAAACATAGTTTCTCCTTTTTTAAACATATTGTCTAAAATTTTGATATAATAGATTATACATTAAAAAATCTAAATTACAAGATAAAAAATCCATTTTTAGACAGATAGTCTAATTTGTTTACAAGGAGGAAATATGCAAGAAAGTAACAAACGCTTAAAAACAAAGCGAACTATTGAAAATGCTATGGTACAATTACTGATGGAACAACCATTTGATCAAATTTCTACTGTCAAGTTAGCAGAAAAAGCCGGAATTAGTCGTTCCAGCTTCTATACTCACTATAAGGATAAATATGATATGATTGAGCACTATCAAAGCAAGCTATTTCATACATTTGAATATATTTTTCAAAAACATGCTCATCACAAAAGAGACGCTATTTTAGAAGTATTTGAATATCTAGAGTCAGAACCGCTTCTGGCTGTCCTTCTTTCTGAAAACGGGACTAAAGAAATCCAAAATTTCTTACGAAATAAACTTCATATCATGCTCAGTACAGATTTACAAAAGCGATTTATGCAACTGAATCTTAATACCACTGAATTAGAATATAGTAGCATCTATCTAACTCACGCACTTTTTGGTGTCTGTCAAACTTGGATTGCACATGGAAAAAAAGAAAGTCCTCAAGAAATAACAGACTTCCTTATGAAGATGCTTGGTGATACAAATTGATACAAAAAGAGGAACACAGTTGTGTTCCCTTTTATCTATACTCCGCCAGTAGGACTCGAACCTACGACATCATGATTAACAGTCATGCGCTACTACCAACTGAGCTATGGCGGATAAAATAGTCCGTACGGGATTCGAACCCGTGTTACCGCCGTGAAAAGGCGGTGTCTTAACCCCTTGACCAACGGACCTTCTATCTGTAGCAGATATAACCATTATATCAATTTCTTACTAATTGTCAATCACTTTTGAGATTTTTTCTCTAAAATATCTTTTAATTTTCTAATTTTTAATCTTGAAATAGGACAACGATGGTCTTCATAGAAAACAATTTCTAAGTTTTTTCGATCAATCTCTCTGATATTGCCTATATTTACCAAAAATGACTTATGAGGAGAATAAAATCGCTGAGTATGTTTGTCCTTTTCCTGAATATCTGTCATTGTTCCATAGAACTCTTTTGCAAAATTCTTACCAATAATGCGCAATTTATGAGATACTCCTGTCGTTTCAATATACAGAATGTCATGGTAAGGGATTTTTAAATCATTTCCCTTATAATTGTAGTCAAAATAATCTACAACATCTTCATTTTCAAGTAACATACTCTTCGTGTAGAAGATATTTTGCTCAATTCTCTTCTTAAACAACTCATCATTGATATCCTTATCAACGAAATCTAGGGCTGATACCTGGTATTTATAGGTCAAAGTCGCAAACTCTGATCGACTAGTGATAAAGACGATAATAGCGTAAGGATTGTAATGACGAATGAGCTGAGCCACTTCAAATCCTTTTTTCTCAATTCCATGAATATCGATATCTAGGAAATAAAGCTGATTTACTTCATCATTTTCAATGTATTCTTCAAATTCACGGACTTTTCCTGTTGTCTTGTATGATATTGGAATATTCGACTCTTTCGAAATTTCATCCAATATTCTTTCTAGTCTCACTTGATGTTCAATAACATCTTCTAAAATTAAAACTTTCATTCAAATTCCCTCTTAAATCTAATAATTTGTCTAAATGTACTACCTTCCATCTCTGTTTCCAAAATAATATTGTTGTACTTATCTAGTAGTTCTTTCACATTATTTAGGCCGACTCCGCGATTTCTTCCCTTAGTGGAGAATCCTAATGCAAATAGATCTCCTGAAGGAGTCATCGTCATTTTACATGAATTCTGAATCACAATAACTGTTTCAGTTTCCATCTTAATAACTGCTACTTCCATCTGCTTTTTATAACTATCAGCCGATCCTTCGACAGCATTGTTCAATAAAACGCTCATGATACGAACTAAATCCAACAGATCTATTGGTAATCTAGTAATTATATCTTTTACTTCCAGTGTAAACTCTACACCATTATTTCGAGCATAGACAATGGACTGTGCAACCAAACTTCGTAAAGCTGAATCTTCTATGTTGTTCAAATCAAAGTAAGTATACTTATCTGAACGCAGTTTGTGATTTGCTTTGACCAAAACTTCATTGTAAACTCTGTCAATTTCCTGTAAATCACCACTGTCAATTGCCATCTGCATACTGACAAGCATCCCAGCATAATCATGTCGAAAACCACGAATTTCATTATATAGACCGACAATTTCATCTGTATAATTCTGTAAATGTTTCTGTTCAAATTTCTTCTGCTTCAAAGCAATCTCTTTTTCTATTTGTTCTTTATGCGAATTCATTGCAAAGAAGGTCAAAAGGAGAGAGATAAAGACAATAGATGATAAAATACTTCCAAAACTATTCAAATGTTTAACCGTACTTACCATATCTGAAACGAAAGATGCAGTATGGAGTAGTAGTAAAGCAAAAAATACTTTTTTCAAGAAGGGATAAAGGTAGTCCTTATCAAAATAGTTTAGTTCCAAATGGAAATAATGAATGATTGTTACGATAACGACATAAGTCAACACCGTTACAACGAAAAAGAATGGGGCATGATATTGTGAAACAAAATTGTCTCCTGTTATAGAAGAGAAAGTTACGGACAGAAAGTTATGAGTGCTCTCATATAAAAGAGATAGTAGTAAACTTAGGAATAGTCCTCTATCCCTCTCATACTGTTTAATCCATCGAAAATAGGAATATAGGCCCAAAGGAAATAAAAATCTTTCAATCACTATTTCATCTAAATATAGAAGATAAAAGGAAAGTTCAAGTACTGCTTCTACTAGTAATGTATAGAGACCAAAAAAATATAGTTCCTTTGATTTTATTTGACCTTTACAAATTAAACGGTAACTGTGACTAATAATTAAAAAATGACCAATAACTGTCCCAAATCCAAATAAATTCATTACTCTTTCCCCTTATTTTATTACTTTTTTCTTGGGAAAATAAAATCACGGAGGATTTTTGGAAGTCTCATTTCCCCACCTTTAATCTTTTGCAAGTCTTTTTCCTTCAAGGCTACAAACTGTTCCAATTTAACTGTGTTTTTCATAATAAAATCTCCTAAAATGTTTTTTCTTGTAAGCTAACTTACAAAAACCATTATACAAAATGGAATTTCGTTTTAGATAAAATTCTCTCAACTGTCATTTTTTTCTCCCAAAGTGTACTTTTTTAAGAAAAAAGCCGGGAAAATTCCCAGCTTTGCTATTATATTGATCCCAGCAGGATTCGAACCTGCGACCGTTCGCTTAGAAGGCGAATGCTCTATCCAGCTGAGCTATGAGACCTAACACAATTATTCTACCAAAAATTCAATTAAAAGTCAATTTATTTATGATAGGGTGATCCCTGCTGAATCGTAAAAGCGCGATAGATTTGTTCAACAAGAACTAGTCTCATTAACTGATGGGGCAAGGTTAGGCGACCAAAACTGACAGAAAGATTGGCTCTATTTTTTACAGCTGATGACAATCCTAAACTTCCCCCAATAATAAAGGTAAGAGTAGAAAATCCTTTTATAGAAGCTTCTTCTAACTGCTTACTAAATTCTTCTGAAGAGAACATTTTCCCTTCAATAGCTAATGCAATAACAAAATCACGGTCAGCAACTTTTGATAAAATTCTCTGACCTTCTATTTCTAAAATCTTTTGATTTTCTGATTCACTGGCCTTATCTGGTGTTTTTTCATCTGATAACTCAATCATTTCAAACTTAGCAAATCTAGAAATTCGTTTTGAATACTCTGCGATACCATCTTTTAAATACTTTTCTTTCAGTTTCCCAACTGTTACAACTTTAATTTTCATGACTCTATTCTAACATATTCTCTATTTTTTCACATCTTATTCACAAAATAAAAAATAGATTTCAATTAAGAAAATCACAGCTTCAAAAGAGTTATCCACAGTTTGTGTAAAACTTTTGTGTTTAAGTTATAATTAAGCTAGTCAGTTTATACTTTCAGTAATTCAAACATATGGAGGCAAATATGAAACATCTAAAAACATTTTACAAAAAATGGTTTCAATTATTAGTCGTTATCGTCATTAGCTTTTTTAGTGGAGCCTTGGGTAGTTTTTCAATAACTCAACTAACTCAAAAAAGTAGTGTAAACAACTCTAACAACAATAGTACTATTACACAAACTGCCTATAAGAACGAAAATTCAACAACACAGGCTGTTAATAAAGTAAAAGATGCCGTTGTATCCGTTATTACTTATTCAGCAAATAGACAAAATAGCGTATTTGGCAATGATGAGACTGATACAGATTCTCAGCAAATCTCTAGTGAGGGATCTGGCGTTATTTATAAAAAGAATGATAAAGAAGCTTACATCGTCACCAACAATCACGTTATAAATGGCGCTAGCAAAGTAGATATTCGATTATCAGATGGGACTAAAGTACCTGGAGAAATTGTCGGAGCGGATACTTTCTCTGATATTGCTGTCGTCAAAATCTCTTCAGAAAAAGTGACAACAGTAGCTGAGTTTGGTGATTCTAGCAAGTTAACCGTAGGAGAAACTGCTATTGCCATTGGTAGTCCGTTAGGTTCTGAATATGCAAATACTGTCACTCAAGGTATCGTATCTAGTCTTAATCGAAATGTATCTTTAAAATCTGAAGATGGACAAGCCATTTCTACAAAAGCCATCCAAACTGATACTGCTATTAATCCAGGTAACTCTGGTGGCCCACTGATCAATATCCAAGGACAGGTTATCGGAATTACCTCAAGTAAAATTGCCACAAATGGAGGAACATCTGTAGAAGGTCTTGGTTTTGCAATCCCTGCAAATGATGCTATCAATATTATTGAACAGTTAGAAAAAAACGGAAAAGTGACGCGTCCAGCTTTGGGAATCCAGATGGTTAATTTATCTAATGTGAGTACAAGCGACATCAGAAGACTCAATATTCCAAGTAATGTTACATCTGGTGTAGTTGTTCGTTCGATACAAAGTAATATGCCTGCCAATGGTCACCTTGAAAAATACGATGTAATTACAAAAGTAGATGACAAAGAGATTGCTTCATCAACAGACTTACAAAGTGCTCTTTACAATCATTCTATCGGAGACACCATTAAGATCACTTACTATCGCAACGGTAAAGAAGAAACTACATCTATTAAACTTGACAAGAGTTCAGGTGATTTAGAATCTTAATTGACATCTATGTAAAGAAAGCTTTACATAAGAGAAAAGATGTGTTAGTGTAGAATCATGGAAAAATTTGAAATGATTTCTATCACAGATATACAAAAAAATCCCTATCAACCCCGAAAAGAATTTGATAGAGAAAAACTAGATGAACTAGCACAGTCTATCAAAGAAAATGGGGTCATTCAACCGATTATTGTTCGTCAATCTCCTGTTATTGGTTATGAAATCCTTGCAGGAGAGAGACGCTATCGGGCTTCACTTTTAGCTGGTCTACGGTCTATCCCAGCTGTTGTTAAACAGATTTCAGACCAAGAGATGATGGTTCAGTCCATTATTGAAAATTTACAGAGAGAAAATTTAAACCCAATAGAAGAAGCACGCGCCTATGAATCTCTCGTAGAGAAAGGATTCACCCATGCTGAAATTGCAGATAAAATGGGCAAGTCTCGTCCATATATCAGCAACTCCATTCGTTTACTTTCCTTGCCAGAACAGATTCTCTCAGAAGTAGAAAATGGCAAACTATCACAAGCCCATGCGCGTTCCCTAGTTGGGTTAAATAAGGAACAACAAGACTATTTCTTTCAACGGATTATAGAAGAAGATATTTCTGTAAGGAAGTTAGAAGCTCTTCTGACAGAGAAAAAACAAAAGAAACAGCAAAAAACGAATCATTTCATACAAAATGAAGAAAAACAGTTAAGAAAACTACTCGGATTAGATGTAGAAATTAAACTATCTAAAAAAGACAGTGGAAAAATCATTATTTCTTTTTCAAATCAAGAAGAATATAGTAGAATTATCAACAGCCTGAAATAAGGCTGTTCTTTTATTTTTTTATCTCACAAGGTTATCCACTATGTTTTTCGATAAAAAGCTTAATAAATCAATAATTTCTTCTTTTATCCCCAACCTGTGGATAAAGTTTGGTAACATTGTGGATTATTTTTCACAGCTTGTGGAAAATTCTTGCTATCTATGGTAAAATATCTCTAGTATTAAACTTTTAAATAGTAAAGGAGGAGAAAAGATTGAAAGAAAAACAATTTTGGAATCGTATATTAGAATTTGCACAAGAAAGACTGACTCGATCCATGTATGATTTCTATGCTATTCAAGCTGAACTCATCAAGGTAGAGGAAAATGTTGCCACTATATTTCTACCTCGCTCTGAAATGGAAATGGTCTGGGAAAAACAACTAAAAGATATTATTGTAGTAGCTGGTTTTGAAATTTATGACGCTGAAATAACTCCCCACTATATTTTCACCAAACCTCAAGATACGACTAGCTCACAAGTTGAAGAAGCTACAAATTTAACTCTTTATGACTATAGTCCAAAGTTAGTATCTATTCCTTATTCAGATACGGGATTAAAAGAAAAGTATACCTTTGATAACTTTATTCAAGGGGATGGAAATGTTTGGGCTGTATCAGCCGCTTTAGCTGTCTCTGAAGATTTGGCTCTGACCTATAACCCTCTTTTTATCTATGGAGGACCAGGCCTTGGTAAGACTCACTTATTAAACGCTATTGGAAATGAAATTCTAAAAAATATTCCAAATGCACGTGTCAAATACATACCTGCTGAAAGCTTTATTAATGACTTTCTTGATCACCTAAGACTTGGGGAAATGGAAAAATTTAAAAAAACCTATCGTAGTCTTGATCTTTTGTTAATCGATGATATCCAGTCACTCAGCGGAAAAAAAGTCGCAACTCAGGAAGAATTTTTCAATACCTTTAACGCCCTTCATGACAAGCAAAAACAGATTGTCCTAACCAGTGATCGTAGTCCAAAACATTTAGAAGGGCTCGAGGAGAGGCTTGTCACGCGCTTTAGTTGGGGATTGACACAAACTATCACACCCCCTGACTTTGAAACACGCATTGCCATTTTACAAAGTAAAACGGAACATTTAGGCTACAATTTCCAAAGTGATACTCTAGAATACCTAGCTGGGCAATTTGATTCAAATGTTCGAGATCTTGAGGGAGCCATAAACGACATCACTTTAATTGCCAGAGTAAAAAATATCAAGGATATCACTATTGATATTGCTGCAGAAGCTATTAGAGCTCGAAAACAAGATGTTAGCCAAATGCTCGTCATCCCAATTGACAAAATCCAAAATGAAGTTGGTAACTTCTATGGAGTTAGTGTCAAAGAAATGAAGGGAAGCAGACGCCTTCAAAACATTGTGTTAGCCCGTCAAGTAGCCATGTATTTATCTAGAGAACTAACAGATAATAGTCTTCCAAAAATTGGGAAGGAATTTGGTGGAAAAGATCATACAACAGTTATTCATGCCCATGCTAAAATTAAATCTTTGATTGATGAAGACGATAATTTACGCTTAGAAATTGAATCAATCAAAAAGAAAATCAAATAAGTTGTGGATAACTTTTACTTTATTATCTTTTTTATCCACATTTTTTAAACAAGCCAAAAAACTTGATATGACTTGTTTAAAGTCTGTTTTCCACAGATTTCACAGACTCTATTATTACTATTATCCTTCTAATACTAAAAATAAATAAAGGAGAATCCATGATTCATTTTTCAATTAATAAAAATTTATTTCTACAAGCCTTAAATACAACTAAAAGAGCTATTAGTTCTAAAAATGCCATTCCTATTTTATCAACTGTCAAAATTGACGTGACCAATGAAGGTGTTACTTTAATTGGTTCAAATGGTCAAATTTCAATTGAAAATTTTATTTCTCAAAAAAATGAAGATGCTGGTCTATTAATTACTTCTTTAGGTTCGATCCTTCTTGAAGCTTCTTTCTTTATCAATGTGGTATCTAGCCTACCTGATGTAACTCTTGATTTTAAAGAAATTGAACAAAATCAAATTGTTTTAACCAGCGGCAAATCAGAAATTACCTTAAAAGGAAAAGATAGTGAACAGTATCCACGAATCCAAGAAATTTCAGCAAGCACTCCTTTGGTTCTTGAAACAAAATTGCTCAAGAAAATTATCAATGAAACAGCTTTTGCTGCAAGTACACAAGAAAGTCGTCCAATTTTAACAGGTGTTCATTTTGTATTGAGTCAGCATAAGGAGCTAAAAACAGTGGCAACAGACTCTCATCGTCTAAGCCAGAAAAAATTAATGCTTGAGAAAAATAGTGATGATTTTGATGTCGTGATTCCTAGCCGTTCTCTACGCGAATTTTCAGTGGTATTTACAGATGATATCGAAACTGTAGAGATTTTCTTTGCCAATAACCAAATCCTCTTTAGAAGCGAAAATATTAGCTTCTATACTCGTCTCCTAGAAGGAAACTATCCTGATACAGATCGCTTGATTCCAACAGACTTTAACACTACTATTACTTTTGATGTGGTAAACTTACGCCAGTCAATGGAGCGTGCTCGTCTTTTATCAAGTGCGACTCAAAATGGTACTGTGAAACTTGAAATTAAAGGTGGTATTGTTAGCGCCCATGTTCACTCTCCAGAAGTTGGTAAAGTAAACGAAGAAATCGATACTGATCAGGTTACTGGTGAAGATTTGACCATTAGTTTCAACCCAACTTACTTAATTGATTCTCTTAAAGCTTTAAATAGCGAAAAGGTTACCATTAGCTTTATCTCAGCTGTTCGTCCATTTACTCTTGTGCCAGCAGATACTGAAGAGGACTTTATGCAACTTATCACCCCAGTTCGTACAAATTAAGTTAAAGAGGTTGAGCCTAGCTCGCCTCTTTTATGATATAATCAAAAAAGAAAAGGAGAGTAGTATGTATCAAGTTGGAAATTTTGTTGAGATGAAAAAGCCACATGCTTGTACAATCAAGTCAACTGGTAAAAAAGCCAATCGTTGGGAAATTACACGTGTAGGGGCAGATATCAAAATTAAATGTAGCAATTGTGACCATGTTATCATGATGGGGCGCTATGATTTTGATCGAAAAATGAATAAAATTATTGACTGAGACCCCTTAGTTAGAGGGTTAGCAAGTTTTCCCTTTTTGTGTTATAATATTAGGGATTGAAATGAAAACGGAGAATGAGAAAATATGGCTTTAACAGCAGGTATCGTTGGTTTGCCAAATGTTGGTAAATCAACACTATTTAATGCAATTACAAAAGCAGGAGCAGAGGCAGCAAACTACCCATTTGCGACGATTGATCCAAACGTTGGAATGGTTGAGGTTCCTGATGAACGCCTCCAAAAATTGACGGAAATGATTACTCCTAAAAAGACAGTTCCAACAACATTTGAATTTACAGATATCGCAGGAATTGTAAAAGGAGCTTCAAAAGGAGAAGGGCTAGGGAATAAATTCTTGGCCAACATCCGTGAAGTAGATGCGATTGTTCACGTAGTTCGTGCTTTTGATGATGAAAATGTCATGCGTGAGCAAGGGCGTGAAGATGCCTTTGTGGATCCACTTGCAGATATTGACACAATTAACCTAGAATTGATTCTTGCTGACTTAGAATCAGTCAATAAACGTTATGCGCGTGTAGAAAAGATGGCCCGTACACAAAAAGATAAAGAATCTGTAGCAGAATTCAATGTTCTTCAAAAGATTAAACCAGTCCTTGAAGATGGAAAATCAGCTCGCACCATCGAGTTTACAGATGAAGAACAAAAAGTTGTCAAAGGTCTCTTCCTGTTGACAACTAAACCAGTGCTCTATGTTGCCAATGTGGACGAGGACGTGGTTGGAGACTCAGAATCTATCGATTATGTAAAGCAAATTCGTGAATTTGCAGCAACAGAAAATGCAGAGGTAGTGGTGATTTCTGCGCGTGCTGAGGAAGAAATTTCTGAGTTAGACGATGAAGATAAAAAAGAGTTCCTTGAAGCCATTGGTTTGACAGAATCAGGTGTAGATAAGTTGACGCGTGCAGCTTACCATTTACTTGGACTTGGAACTTACTTCACAGCTGGTGAAAAAGAGGTTCGTGCTTGGACCTTTAAACGTGGCATGAAAGCTCCTCAAGCTGCTGGTATCATCCATTCAGATTTTGAAAAAGGATTTATTCGTGCAGTTACCATGTCTTATGACGATTTGGTGAAATATGGATCTGAAAAGGCTGTAAAAGAAGCTGGACGCTTGCGTGAAGAAGGAAAAGAATATATCGTTCAAGATGGCGATATTATGGAATTCCGCTTTAATGTCTAAAAAAATTAATGAATAGTGTCAATTAGGTTGGAAAAAAATTCCAACCCTTTTGGCTTTTGAAAGGAAAAATAAATGACCAAATTACTTGTAGGATTAGGAAATCCAGGGGATAAATATTTTGAAACAAAACACAATGTTGGATTTATGTTGATTGACCAACTAGCGAAGAAACAGAATGTCACTTTTACACATGATAAGATATTTCAAGCTGACCTAGCTTCATTTTTCCTTAATGGTGAAAAAATCTATTTGGTGAAACCCACTACTTTTATGAATGAAAGTGGAAAAGCGGTTCATGCTTTATTGACTTATTATGGTTTGGATATTGAAGATTTACTCATCATTTACGATGATCTTGACATGGAAGTTGGAAAGATTCGTTTAAGAGCAAAGGGATCCGCAGGTGGTCATAATGGTATCAAGTCTATTATTCAACATATCGGAACTCAGACCTTTAATCGTGTTAAGATTGGAATTGGAAGACCTAAAAATGGTATGTCAGTTGTTCACCATGTTTTGAGTACCTTTGACAAGGATGATTATATTGGTATTTTACAGTCTATTGACAAGGTTGACGATGCTGTAAATTATTATTTACAAGAGAAAAACTTTGAAAAAATGATGCAGAGGTGTAACGGATAAATGGTGACCTTATTAGATTTATTCTCAGAAAATGATCAGGTCAAAAAATGGCATCAAAGTTTAACAGATAAGAAAAGACAACTAATACTTGGTTTATCAACGTCTACTAAGGCTCTTGCAATTGCAAGTAGCTTGGAAAAAGAAGGTAAGGTTGTATTATTGACGTCAACTTATGGAGAAGCAGAAGGACTGGTTAGTGATCTTATCTCTATCTTGGGTGAGGAACTTGTTTATCCATTTTTGGTAGATGACTCCCCTATGGTCGAGTTTTTGATGTCTTCACAAGAAAAAATCATTTCACGGGTTGAAGCCTTGCGTTTTTTGACTGATTCATCTAAGAAAGGGATTTTGGTTTGTAATATTGCAGCAAGTCGATTGATTTTACCGTCTCCAAATGTGTTCAAAGATAGTATTGTAAAAATATCAGTTGGTGAAGAATGTGACCAACACGCGCTTATCCATCAGTTAAAGGAAATTGGCTATCGAAAAGTTACACAAGTACAAACTCAAGGTGAATTTAGTCTGCGAGGAGATATTTTAGATATTTTTGAAATATCCCAGTTAGAACCTTGCCGAATTGAGTTTTTTGGTGATGAAATTGATGGTATTAGATCATTTGAAGTAGAAACACAATTATCGAAAGAAAATCAGACAGAACTCACCATCTTTCCAGCTAGTGATATGCTTTTGAGAGAAAAGGATTATCAACGAGGTCAGTCAGCTTTAGAAAAACAAATTTCGAAGACCTTATCACCTATTTTAAAATCATACTTAGAAGAAATTCTTTCAAGTTTTCACCAAAAACAAGTACATTCAGATTCACGGAAATTTTTATC
This sequence comes from Streptococcus sp. 10824, assembly GCF_013276595.1. Classification (NCBI taxonomy): domain Bacteria; kingdom Bacillati; phylum Bacillota; class Bacilli; order Lactobacillales; family Streptococcaceae; genus Streptococcus; species Streptococcus sp. 10824. Next base: position 9,197 of record NZ_VMLH01000050.1, on the reverse strand, counting down.
TTTATGCTATGATAAGACATGGACTGTATTTGACTATATTGAAAAAGATACTCCAATATTCTTTGATGATTACCAAAAATTAATGAATCAGTATGAAGTCTTTGAAAGAGAATTAGCGCAATACTTTACAGAAGAATTACAGAACAGTAAAGCATTTTCTGAGATGCAGTATTTTGCTGATATAGAGCAAATCTATAAAAAACAGAGTCCGCTTACCTTTTTCTCTAATCTGCAAAAGGGGTTAGGAAATCTCAAGTTTGATCAAATTTATCAATTTAATCAATATCCTATGCAGGAGTTTTTCAATCAATTTTCTTTTCTAAAAGAAGAAATTGAACGATACAAAAAAATGGATTACACTATCATCCTTCAGTCTAGCAATTCAATGGGAAGTAAAACATTGGAGGATATGTTAGAGGAATATCAGATTAAATTGGATTCCAGAAATAAGTCAAGCATTTGTAAAGGATCTGTAAACTTAATCGAGGGTAATCTCAGACATGGTTTTCATTTTGTAGATGAAAAGGTTTTGTTGATAACTGAACATGAGATTTTTCAAAAGAAATTGAAACGTCGTTTTCGAAGACAACATGTTTCAAACGCAGAGCGATTAAAAGATTATAATGAACTTGAAAAAGGGGACTACGTTGTTCACCACATTCATGGAATTGGTCAATACCTAGGAATTGAAACCATTGAAATCAAAGGGATTCACCGTGATTATGTTAGTGTTCAATACCAAAACGGGGATCAAATCTCTATCCCAGTGGAACAGATTCATCTACTTTCCAAATACGTTTCAAGTGACGGTAAAGCACCTAAACTCAATAAATTAAATGATGGTCATTTCAAAAAAGCAAAGCAAAAAGTTAAGAACCAGGTAGAGGATATAGCTGACGATTTAATTAAACTTTATTCTGAACGTAGTCAGTTGAAAGGTTATGCTTTTTCAGCTGATGATGAAGATCAACATGCTTTTGATGATGCCTTCCCTTATGTTGAAACGGATGATCAACTTCGTAGTGTTGAGGAAATCAAGAGAGATATGCAGGCTTCTCAGCCAATGGATCGACTTTTAGTTGGGGATGTTGGTTTTGGAAAGACTGAAGTTGCTATGCGTGCAGCCTTTAAGGCAGTCAATGATCGCAAACAAGTTGTCGTCCTAGTTCCGACGACGGTTTTAGCGCAACAGCACTATACGAATTTTAAGGAACGATTCCAAAATTTTGCAGTTAATATTGATGTGTTGAGTCGCTTTAGAAGTAAAAAAGAGCAGACTGAAACACTTGAAAAATTGAAAAACGGTCAAGTTGATATTTTGATTGGAACACATCGTGTTTTGTCAAAAGATGTTGTGTTTTCAGATTTGGGCTTGATGATTATTGATGAGGAACAGCGATTTGGTGTCAAGCATAAGGAAACCTTGAAAGAACTAAAAAAACAAGTAGATGTCCTGACCTTAACAGCAACGCCAATTCCTCGTACCCTTCATATGTCTATGCTGGGAATCAGAGATTTGTCTGTTATTGAAACTCCGCCGACTAATCGCTATCCTGTTCAGACCTATGTTTTGGAAAAGAATGATAGTGTCATTCGTGATGCGGTCTTGCGTGAAATGGAGCGTGGAGGTCAAGTTTACTATATTTACAACAAAGTTGACACGATTGACCAAAAGGTTTCAGAATTACAGGATTTAATTCCAGAAGCTTCGATTGGTTATGTTCATGGGCAAATGAGTGAGATTCAGTTAGAAAATACTCTACTGGATTTCATTGAAGGTCAGTATGATATTTTGGTGACGACTACCATTATTGAGACAGGAGTGGACATTCCAAATGCCAATACCTTGTTTATTGAAAATGCAGACCATATGGGCTTGTCAACCTTGTATCAGTTAAGAGGAAGAGTTGGTCGTAGTAATCGTATTGCTTATGCTTATCTCATGTATCGTCCAGAAAAATCAATCAGTGAAGTCTCTGAGAAGAGATTAGAAGCGATCAAAGGATTTACAGAATTGGGCTCCGGATTTAAGATTGCGATGCGAGATCTTTCGATTCGTGGAGCAGGAAATCTTTTAGGAAAATCACAGTCTGGTTTCATTGATTCTGTTGGTTTTGAATTGTATTCGCAGTTACTAGAGGAAGCTATTGCTAAACGAAACGGTAATGCTAACACCAACACAAGAATCAAAGGGAATGCTGAGTTGATTTTGCAAATTGATGCCTATCTTCCTGATACTTATATTTCTGATCAACGACATAAGATTGAAATTTACAAGAAAATTCGTCAAATTGACAACCGTGTCAATTATGAAGAGTTACAAGAGGAGTTGATAGACCGTTTTGGAGAGTACCCAGATGTAGTTGCTTATCTTTTAGAGATTGGTTTGGTCAAATCATACTTGGACAAGATCTTTATTCAACGTGTGGAAAGAAAAGATAATAAAATTACAATTCAATTTGAAAAAGTCACTCAGCGATTGTTTTTGGCTCAAGATTATTTTAAAGCTTTATCCGCAACGAACTTAAAAGTAGCTATCACTGAGAATAAGGGATTAATGGAGCTTGTATTTGATGTCCAAAATAAGAAAGATTATGAAATTTTAGAAGGTCTGCTGATTTTTGGAGAAAGTTTATTAGAGATAAAAGAGTCTAAGGAAGAAAATTCCATTTGATATTTTCCTTCTATAAAATAGATAAAAATGGTACAATAATAAGTTGAGGTAATAAGGATGAGATTAGACAAATATTTAAAAGTATCGCGAATTATCAAGCGTCGTACAGTCGCAAAGGAAGTAGCAGATAAAGGTAGAATCAAGGTGAATGGAATCTTGGCCAAAAGTTCAACGGACTTGAAAATTAATGACCAAGTTGAAATTCGTTTTGGAAATAAATTGTTACTTGTAAAAGTACTAGAGATGAAAGATAGTACAAAAAAAGAAGATGCAGCAGGCATGTATGAAATTATCAGTGAAACAAGGGTAGAAGAAAATGTCTAAGAATATTGTACAATTAAACAATTCTTTTATCCAAAATGAATACCAACGTCGTCGCTACCTGATGAAAGAACGACAAAAACGGAATCGTTTTATGGGGTGGGTTCTTATTTTGATGATTTTATTGTTCATTTTACCAACTTATAATCTTGCTCAAAGTTATCAGCAATTACTCCAAAGACGTCAACAGTTATCAGACTTGCAAACTCAGTATCAAACCTTGAGTGAGGAAAAGGAGAAAGAGACAGCTTTTGCCACAAAGTTGAAAGATGAAGAGTACGCTGCTAAATACATGCGTGCAAAATATTATTATTCTAAGAATCGGGAAGCTGTTTATACGATTCCTGACTTGCTCCCAAGGTGATAAAATGGAAAATTTACTAGACGTAATAGAGCAATTTTTGAGTTTATCAGATGAAAAGCTGGAAGAGTTGGCTGATAAAAATCAATTATTGCGTTTACAAGAAGAAAAGGAAAGGAAGAATGCGTAAATTCTTAATTATTTTGTTGCTACCAAGTTTTTTGACCATTTCAAAAGTTGTTAGCACAGAAAAAGAAGTCGTCTATACTTCGAAAGAAATTTATTACCTTTCACAATCTGACTTTGGTATTTATTTTAGAGAAAAATTAAGTTCTCCTATGGTTTATGGAGAGGTTCCTGTTTATGCGAATGAAGATTTAGTAGTGGAATCTGGAAAATTAACTCCCAAAACAAGTTTTCAAATAACCGAGTGGCGTTTAAATAAACAAGGAATTCCGGTATTTAAGCTATCCAACCATCAATTTATTGCTGCAGACAAACGATTTTTATATGATCAGTCAGAGGTGACTCCAACAATAAAACAAGTATGGTTAGAATCTGACTTTAAACTGTATAATAGCCCTTATGATTTAAAAGAAGTGAAATCATCCTCATCAGCTTATTCGCAAGTATCAATCGATAAGACCATGTTTGTAGAAGGAAAAGAATTTCTACATATTGATCAGGCTGGATGGGTAGATAAGGAATCAACTTCTGAAGAAGATAATCGGATGAGTAAAGTTCAAGAAATGTTATCTGAAAAATATCAGAAGAATTCATTCTCTATTTATGTTAAGCAACTGACTAATGGAAAAGAAGCTGGTATCAATCAAGATGAAAAGATGTATGCAGCTAGTATTTTGAAACTCCCTTATCTCTATTATGCGCAAGAAAAAATAAATGAGGGTCTTTATCAGTTAGATACGACTGTAAAATACGTATCAGCAGTCAATGATTTTCCAGGTTCTTATAAACCAGAAGGAAGTGGTAGTCTTCCTAAAAAAGAGGATAATAAAGAGTATTCTCTCAAGGACTTAATCACAAAAGTATCTAAAGAATCTGATAATGTAGCTCATAATCTATTGGGTTATTACATTTCAAACCAATCTGATGCCACATTCAAATCCAAGATGTCTGCCATTATGGGAGATGATTGGGATCTAAAAGAAAAATTGATTTCTTCCAAGATGGCCGGGAAGGTCATGGAAGCTATTTATAACCAAAATGGATTTGTGCTAGAGTCTTTGACTAAAACAGATTTTGATAATCAGCGAATTGCCAAAGGTGTTTCTGTGAAGGTAGCTCATAAAATTGGGGATGCGGACGAATTTAAGCATGATACGGGTGTTGTCTACGCAGATTCTCCATTTATTCTTTCTATTTTCACTAAGAATTCTGATTATGATACGATTTCTCAGATAGCCAAGGATGTTTATGAGGTTCTAAAATGAGAGAACAAGATTTTTTAAATCATTTTCTCAAGAGAGGATATTTTAAAAAGCATACTAAGGTGGTGCTAGCTCTTTCTGGTGGATTAGATTCTATGTTTCTATTTAAGGTATTGTTTACTTATCAAAAAGAGTTAGAGATTGAATTGATTCTGGCTCATGTGAATCATAAGCAGAGAATTGAATCAGATTGGGAAGAACAGGAATTAAGGAAGTTGGCTGCTGAATCTGGACTTCCTATTTATGTCAGCAATTTTTCAGGAGAATTTTCAGAAGCGCGTGCACGAAATTTTCGCTATGATTTTTTTCAAGAGGTCATGAAAAAGACAGGTGCGACAGCCTTAGTCACTGCCCACCATGCGGATGACCAGGTGGAAACGATTTTGATGCGCTTGATTCGAGGTACTCGCTTGCGCTATCTATCAGGAATTAAGGAGAAGCAAGTAGTCGGAGAGATAGAAATCATTCGTCCCTTCTTGCATTTTCAGAAAAAAGACTTTCCATCAATTTTTCACTTTGAAGATACATCAAATCAGGAGAATCATTATTTTCGAAATCGTATTCGAAACTCTTACTTACCAGAATTGGAAAAAGAAAATCCTCGATTTAGGGATGCAATCTTAGGCATTGGCAATGAAATTTTAGATTATGATTTGGCAATAGCTGAATTATCTAACAATATTAATGTGGAAGATTTACAGCAGTTATTTTCTTACTCTGAGTCTACACAAAGAGTTTTACTTCAAACTTATCTGAATCGTTTTCCAGATTTGAATCTTACAAAAGCTCAGTTTGCTGAAGTTCAGCAGATTTTAAAATCTAAAAGCCAGTATCGTCATCCGATTAAAAATGGCTATGAATTGATAAAAGAGTACCAACAGTTTCAGATTTGTAAAATCAGTCCGCAGGCTGATGAAAAGGAAGATGAACTTGTGTTACACTATCAAAATCAGGTAGCTTATCAAGGATATTTATTTTCTTTTGGACTTCCATTAGAAGGTGAATCAATTCAACAAATACCTGTTTCACGTGAAACATCCATACACATTCGTCATCGAAAAACAGGAGATGTTTTGATTCAAAATGGGCATAGAAAAAAACTCAGACGTTTATTTATTGATTTGAAAATCCCTATGGAAAAGCGAAAATCTGCTCTGATTATTGAGCAATTTGGTGAAATTGTCTCAATTTTGGGAATTGCGACCAGTAATTTGAGTAAAAACACGAAAAATGATATAATGAACACTGTACTTTATATAGAAAAAATAGATAGGTAAAAAAATGTTAGAAAACGATATTAAAAAAATTCTCGTTTCACACGATGAAATTACAGAAGCTGCTAAAAAATTAGGTGCTCAACTCACTAAAGACTATGCAGGAAAAAATCCAATCTTAGTCGGGATTTTAAAAGGATCTATTCCTTTTATGGCTGAATTGGTTAAACATATTGATACACATATTGAAATGGACTTCATGATGGTTTCTAGCTACCATGGTGGAACAGCAAGTAGTGGTGTTATCAATATTAAACAAGATGTGACTCAAGATATCAAAGGAAGACATGTTCTATTTGTAGAAGATATCATTGATACAGGTCAAACTTTGAAGAATTTGCGAGATATGTTTATTGCAAGAGAAGCAGCTTCTGTTAAGATTGCAACCTTGTTGGATAAACCAGAAGGACGTGTTGTAGAAATTGAGGCAGACTATACCTGCTTTACTATCCCAAATGAGTTTGTAGTAGGTTATGGTTTAGACTACAAAGAAAATTATCGTAATCTTCCTTATGTTGGAGTATTGAAAGAAGAAGTGTATTCAAATTAGAAAGAATAATTTTTAATGAAAAAACAAAATAATGGTTTAATTAAAAATCCATTTCTATGGTTATTACTTATTTTTTTCCTAGTTACAGCTTACCAGTATTTTAGTACAGGTAGTGTTGCAGGGAAAAGTGAGCAAATTAATTATACAGAATTGGTAAAAGAAATTACCGATGACAATGTAAAAGAATTAACCTACCAACCAAATGGCAGTGTTATCGAAGTTTCGGGTGTTTATAAAAATCCTAAAACAAGTAGAGAAGAAACAGGCATTCAGTTTTTCACGCCATCTGTTACTAAGGTAGAGAAATTTACCAGCACTATTCTTCCTGCAGATACTACCGTATCAGAATTGCAAAAACTTGCTACTGACCATAAAGCAGAAGTAACTGTTAAGCATGAAAGTTCAAGTGGTATGTGGATTAATCTACTCGTATCCATTGTGCCATTTGGAATTCTATTCTTCTTCCTATTCTCTATGATGGGAAATATGGGAGGAGGAAATGGCCGTAATCCAATGAGTTTTGGACGTAGTAAGGCTAAAGCTGCAAATAAAGAAGATATTAAAGTAAGATTTTCAGATGTTGCTGGAGCTGAGGAAGAAAAACAAGAACTAGTTGAAGTTGTTGAATTCTTAAAAGATCCAAAACGATTTACAAAACTTGGGGCTCGTATTCCAGCAGGTGTCCTTCTGGAGGGACCTCCGGGAACAGGTAAAACTTTGCTTGCTAAAGCAGTCGCCGGAGAAGCAGGTGTTCCATTCTTGAGTATCTCAGGTTCTGATTTTGTAGAAATGTTTGTCGGAGTTGGAGCTAGTCGTGTTCGTTCTCTTTTTGAAGATGCCAAAAAAGCAGCGCCAGCTATCATCTTTATCGATGAAATTGATGCTGTTGGTCGCCAACGTGGTGTCGGCCTCGGTGGAGGAAATGATGAACGTGAGCAAACCTTGAACCAACTCTTGATTGAGATGGATGGTTTTGAGGGAAATGAAGGGATTATCGTCATTGCTGCGACAAACCGTTCAGATGTACTAGACCCTGCCCTTTTACGTCCAGGACGTTTTGATAGAAAAGTATTGGTTGGTCGCCCTGATGTTAAAGGTCGTGAAGCAATCTTGAAAGTTCATGCTAAGAACAAGCCTTTAGCAGAAGATGTTGATTTGAAATTAGTGGCTCAACAAACTCCAGGCTTTGTTGGTGCTGATTTAGAGAATGTCTTGAATGAAGCAGCCTTGGTTGCTGCTCGTCGCAATAAATCGATAATTGATGCTTCAGATATTGATGAAGCAGAAGATAGAGTGATTGCTGGACCTTCTAAGAAAGATAAGACAGTTTCACAAAAAGAACGTGAATTGGTTGCCTACCATGAGGCAGGACATACCATTGTTGGCCTAGTCTTATCGAATGCCCGCGTTGTTCATAAGGTTACAATTGTACCAAGAGGCCGTGCAGGCGGATACATGATTGCACTTCCTAAAGAAGATCAAATGCTTCTATCTAAAGAAGATATGAAAGAGCAATTGGCTGGCTTAATGGGTGGACGTGTAGCTGAAGAAATTATCTTTAATGTCCAAACTACAGGAGCTTCAAACGACTTTGAACAGGCGACACAAATGGCGCGTGCAATGGTTACAGAGTACGGTATGAGTGAAAAACTTGGCCCAGTACAATATGAAGGAAATCATGCTATGTTTGGTGCACAGAGTCCTCAAAAATCAATTTCAGAACAAACAGCTTATGAAATTGACGAAGAGGTTCGTTTATTATTGAATGAAGCACGAAATAAAGCTGCTGAAATTATTCAGTCAAATCGTGAAACTCACAAGTTGATTGCAGAAGCACTATTGAAATACGAAACATTGGATAGTACACAAATTAAATCTCTCTATGAAACAGGAAAGATGCCTGAAGCAGTAGAAGAGGAATCTCATGCATTATCTTATGATGAAGTAAAGTCAAAAATGAATGATGAAAAATAACCCAAAGAGAGGCAAGACCTCTCTTTTTTGTGCAGTTGAGGAGCTAAAGGGTGCAGAATGGATGAAATGTACCAAAAGTGTTTCTAATCTGTTAGACTGTATCTAGAAAGGGGAAAATTATGATTAAAGAATTGTATGAAGAAGTCCAAGGGACTGTGTATAAGTGTAGAAATGAATATTACCTTCATTTATGGGAATTGTCGGATTGGGACCAAGAGGGAATGATATGTCTATATGAATTGATTAGTAAAGAAGAAGGATTAGTAGAAGATATCTCTCGTTTAAGGAAATATTTTAAGACTAAGTTTCGGAATCGAATTCTAGACTATATCCGTAAACAAGAAAGCTACAAACGAAGATATAATAAAGAACCATATGAAGAAGTAGGTGAGATTAGTCATCGTATAAGCGAGGGAGGTCTGTGGATAGATGACTATTATCTCTTTTATGAAACACTAAGAGATTATAGAAACAAACAAAGTAAAGAGAAACAAGAAGAGCTAGAACGCATTTTAAGAAATGAACGATTCCGAGGGCGTCAAAGAGTGTTAAGAGACTTACGTATTGTGTTTAAAGAGTTTGACATCCGTAGCCGGTAAGAAGCAATGCAAAAAAATGAAAAAAATAGGAAAAGGTGTGTCAATCGAAAGTGATG